>DATDCR010000240.1:0-6140 GCA_036524215.1 Burkholderiales bacterium | reverse complement strand
ACCATCGCCGGCATCGAGCGGTCGCGCTCGGGCGAGATCCGCTTCAAGGACGCGCGCATCAGCGGCCTCGAGTCGCACGCCATCTGCAATCTCGGCATCGGCCAGGTGGCGGAAGGCCGCCAGGTCTTTCCCTCGCTTACGGTGCTCGAGAACCTCGAGATGGGCGCCATGATTCCGCGCGCGCGCGCGCAAGCGAAGCGGCAGCTGGAGGACGTGTTCACGCTGTTTCCGCGCCTCAAGGAGCGCACCCGGCAGATCGCCGGCACCATGTCGGGCGGCGAGCAGCAGATGCTCGCTATCGGCCGCTGCCTGATGGGCGCGCCGGAGCTCATCATGTTCGACGAGCCCTCGCTCGGCCTCGCGCCGCGCGTGGTGCAGGAAGTCCTGCACACCATCCTCCTCCTCAACCAGCGCGGCCTGACCATCCTCCTCGTCGAGCAGAACGTCGCCGTCTCGCTCAAGATCTCGCAGCGTGCCTACGTGCTCGAGAACGGCCGCGTCGTCATGAGCGGGCCGGGCAGCGACCTGCTGCACAACGACCGGGTGCGCCAGGCCTACCTCGGACTTTAGGCAATATTCCCTAACCGCGCGGCCGCGGCGCTTCGTATGCTGCAGCGATGGATTTCCGCATCGAAGCTCCGAACCTCTTCTGGCGCTACCGGCAGGGCGACGCCTTCCGCCGCTACGTGCATAAGCGCCTGCCGTTGATCATTCCCGTCGTCGTCGTGTTTCTCGCCATCAGCCTCGCGACGACGACCGGCGCGGTCGTCTACATCGGCGGCCGGCATTCGTTCGTCGTGCTGCTCGGCCTGGTCGTGGCGCCGTTCTTCCTGCTCGGCAGCCTGTCGGTGCAACTCTTCGTCTTCTTCTCCTGGCTCGAACGGCGCGCGATCGACGGCCTGACCGGCCGGCGGCCGCGCACGCCGCAGGAACGGCTCGCCGCGGTGCCGTGGGGAGCCGCCGCCCTCTTCGTCGCCGTGCCGTTCATCGCCCTCGCCTTGCTGACCTTGAAGGTGGCGACGCTGCTGCTGGCGATCGGCGTGCTCACGCCGATCGCGTACTCCGCGCTCGATCGCTGATCGTAGTAAAAGGGCGTCATGCATCGTCGTACCTCGGCGGCGTGCGTGCTCGCCTTGTTGCTGGCCGGCTGTATCTACGTGCCGCGCACCACGTCCGTGTACGACCAGGACTGCCGCATCGAGGCCCGGCACATGACGATGGAGCTCGCGCAGATCGGCGCGCTCGGCCATTGCCAGGGCCAGCAATGCGCGCAGCTGCTGGTTGCCGCCGGCGCGGTCGCCGCAGCGAGCGCCGTCGTCACCGGCAGCATCGTCGTCACCGGCAACATCGTCTACTGGTTCGAAAAACAGGGCCGCTGCCTGATGAATTCGGGGTCAGGGCAATAATTATTCGGGGAATAATCGGGGCTGCGTCCCCGAACCCAATTACTGCCCTGACCCCGAATTCATGATCCGCGCAGGCATCGTCGGCATTGGCACCTGGGGACGCAACCTGGTGAACAGCGTCCAGGGCAAGAGCGATGCGATTCGCTTCGTCGCCGGCACCACGCGCACGCCGGCGAAGGCGCAGGACTATTGCAGGCAGCAGGGCATACGCCTGGTCGACTCGCTCGAAGCAGTGCTACGAGACCCGGAGGTCGATGCGGTGGTGCTGGCCACGCCGCACTCTCTGCACTGCGAGCAGATCGTCGCGGCGGCGAAGGCCGGCAAGCACGTGTTCGTCGAGAAGCCGCTCGGCGTCGATGCGGCCAGCGCTCGCCACGCGGCCGAGACGTGTGCGAAGAGCAAGGTCACGCTCGCGGTGGGCTACAACTGGCGCTTCCAGCCGGCGCTGCGCGAAACCAGGCGCATGCTGGACGATGGACGGCTCGGCAAGCTGCTGCACATCGAAGGCAACTTCTGCGGGCCGAGCGCCTATCGCTTCGCGCGCGAGCACTGGCGCCACGATCCACACGAAGTGCCGGCCGGCGGCATGACCGGGCGCGGCGTGCATGTGGTCGATGCGATGCTTTACCTTGCCGGCAGCCCGATCGCCGCGGTCTTCGCGCAGAGCGATCGACGGGTCCACGACTACGGCGCCGACGACGTCACCTCGATGCTTTTCCGCTTCAAGGGCGGACCGAGCGCCTACCTCGGCACCTTCATCGCCACGGCGGAAACCTGGCGCATGCAGGTCTTCGGCTCCCTGGGATGGGTGGAGGTGGGCGACGTCGAGCACCTGCACACCTGGGAGATGAAGCAGTGCTTCATCGATGCCTCGGACCCGATGAAGAAGCAGCGCCCCGAGCTGCGCACTTTCGACAAGACGAGCACCGAGCGCGCTGAGCTCGAGCATTTCGCCCGTGCGGCGGCCGAGCGCCGGCCGATCGTCGTCCCCGACGGCGACGAGGTGCACAATGTCGCGGTGCTCGAGGCGATCATGCGCTCGGCGCGCGAAGCGCGCCAGGTTCCCGTGGAGTAGACGATGCGACTTTTCCTGCTGCTGATCGGGCTTGCCATCGCGGCCGCGGTGCAGGCCCAGCCGTATCCGAGCCATCCGGTCAAGATCATCGTGCCCTCGCCGCCGGGCGGCCCGCCGGATCTCATCGCGCGCATGATCGCGCCGAAGATGCAGCCGATCCTCGGCCAGCCGCTCGTGGTCGAGAACCGCGCCGGCGCCGGAGGCATCGTCGGCACGGCGTATCTCGCCAAGCTGCCGCCCGACGGCTACAACTGGCTGATCACGACGGCGTCGCATACCAACACGCCGCCCTTCAACGACAACGTGCCGTTCGATCCGGTGCGCGACTTCGCGCACGTGACGCTGGTGGCGCAGAACTTCGGCCAGGCGCTGATCGTGCCGGCGGGCTCGCCTTTCCACACCGTGAAAGAGCTCATCGACTTCGCGCGCGCCAATCCGGGCAAGCTGAACTACGGCTCGGCCGGCATCGGCACCGCGAGCCACATTCCCGCCGAGCTGATGAAGTCGATGGCCGGTGTCGACATCGTCGGCGTGCAATACCGCGGCGTGGCCGAGGTGATGACCGACATCCTTTCCGGGCGCATGGACATGTTCTTCGTCGGCACGCAGGTCGCGGCCTCGCAGGCCAAGGCCGGCAAGGTGCGCGTGCTCGCGCTGACGGGCCTGAAGCGCTGGAAAGGGCTGCCCGAGGTGCCGACCATGCAGGAGGCCGGCTTCAAGGGCTTCAACCTCATCAACTGGTTCGGCCTGTGGCTGCCGGCCGGCGCTTCGCCGCAGATCGTGTCGCAGATCCACGGCGTCGTCGTGAAGGCGCTCGCGGATCCGGAAATCAAGGCGCAGTTCGACCAGCAGGGGCTGGAAGGCGTCGGCATGCCGCCCGCCGAGTTCGCGAAGTTCGTCGAGAAGGAATCGGTGTTCATCAACGATCTCGCGCGCAAGATCCAGAAGAAATGAAGCAGGCGCCCTGGCAATGGCCGGAGGAGCGCTGGCGCGCCATCGTCGAGCGCGTGCGCGCCGGGCGGCCGCTGCGTCCAGCCGCGTGGCAAGGCGGCGCGAAATGCGCGGTCGCGCTCTCCTTCGATTCCGACCACGAGACCAACGAGCTGCGCGAGGCCGGCGAATCGATCGGGCGGCTGTCGCAGGGACAGTACGGCAACCGGCAAGGCGTGCCGCGCATCCTGGCGATCCTGAAGAGCTCGAATGTCCCGGCCACGTTCTTCGTGCCCGCCGTGACGGCCCTGCTTTATCCCGACGAGCAGCGCCGCGTCATCGCGGAGGGCCACGAGATCGGCATCCACGGCTGGATCCACGAGCGCAATTCCGAGCTGCCGCGCGATGCCGAGCGCGAGCTGCAGATGCGCTCGGCCGATACGCTCGAGCGCATCTCGGGTCGACGCCCCGTGGGCATAAGGACGCCCTCCTGGGACTTCAGCCCGCACACGCTGGCCATCACGAAGGAGATGGGCCTCGTCTACGACTCGTCGCTGATGGCGGACGTCGACTGCTACGAGCTGGTCATGGAAGGAAAGGACACCGGCGTGGTCGAGCTGCCGGTCGAGTGGATCCGCGACGACGCGGTGTACTTCAACATGAACCGCTTCGCCGCGCTGCGGCCTTATACGCCGCCCGCCGACGTGTTCGACATCTTCAAGCGCGAATTCGACGCGGCATACCGCGAAGGCGGCCTTTTCCAGCTGACGATGCACCCGCACATCATCGGCTACCGCTCGCGCGTCTGGATCGTGGAGGAGCTGATCCGGTACATCCGCGGCCACGAGCGCGTCTGGTTCGCTACGCACGCCGACATCGCGCGCTATGCCAAGGCGCACGCGGCCTCGTGAGCTGACGGCGGCGGATCTGCCGCTGCTGCAGCGCTTCCTCGAGGCCAATCCGGATTACCACCTGCTCGTCAGCGGCGAGCCGCCCGCCGCGGGCGCCGCGCAGGAGATCTTCGACTCGCGCCCGCCGGAGGACTACCTGTTCGAGCGCAAATGGCTCCTGCGCTTCGACGACGAGAGCGACGTCATGATCGGCATGGCGGAAGGGCTGTCGAACCTCTTCGCCGAAGGCGTCTGGCACATCGGGCTTTTCATCGTCGCCACCCACCTGCACGGCACCGGACGCGCGCTCGGCCTGTACGGCTCGCTCGAAGCGTGGCTGCGCAAGCAGGGCGGCCGCTGGTCGCGCCTCGGGGTGGTGGAAGGCAACGCGCGCGCCGAGCGCTTCTGGGAAAAGCTCGGCTACCGGCAGGTTCGCACGCGCAGCGTCGAGATGGGCAGGAGAACGAATAATGTGCGCGTCATGGTGAAGCCGCTCGCCGATGCCACGGTCAGCCAATATCTGGCGCTGGTCAAGCGCGACCGTCCGGACTGAAGAAAAGGGGTTCTATTTTCCATTCCGATGATCGATAACTTCTCCGAGTCACAGGTCATCCGCAAAGCGGTGATCCCGACGCGCGGCGGCGTGGTCGCGGCGCAGCACAAGCGCGCCGCGCAGGCCGGGGCCGCGATCCTCGAGGCCGGCGGCGATGCGATGGATGCCGCCGTCGCCACGTCCTTCGCCATCGGCGTCGTCGAGCCATGGATGAGCGGCGTCGCCGCGGGCGGCTGCATGGTCCTCTGGCGCGCGGGCGAGCAGAAGGCGTACGTCATCGACTACGGCATGCGCTCGCCGGCAGCGCTCGATCCCGCCGATTACCCGATCGTCGGCGGCCAATCGCCCGACCTTTTCCCATGGCCGCGCGTGAAGGACGATCGCAATGCCATCGGCGCGGCCGCCGTCGCCGTCCCCGGCGTCGTCGCCGGCATGGGACTCGCGCACGAGCGCTTCGGACGCCTGCCGTGGCGCGAGCTCGTCGCGCCCGCGGTGCGGCTCGCCGACGAAGGCATGCTGCTCGACTGGTTCGCCGGCCTGCAGATCGCGTCCAACGCGCGCTTCCTGTCTTACGACAAGGACGCCGCGGCGCTCTTCCTCGAGGACGGTGCGTTCGCGCCGATTTCCGGCTGGACTGCGCTCACCGAAAAGCGCCTCGATCAGCGCCGGCTCGCTCGCACTCTCCAGGAAATCGCCGATGAAGGACCCAAGGCGCTCTACGGCGGCGATGTCGGCGCAGCGCTCGCGAAAGACATCCGCGACAAGGGCGGCTGCCTCGCGCTTTCCGATCTTGCGTCCTACAAGGCGGCGCTCGCCGAGCCGCTCGAGATGCCCTATCACGGCGCACGCCTGCATGCCGCGCCGGGCATGACCGGCGGGCCCGCACTCGCGCACGCGCTGCGCTCGCTCGAGAAAATCGGCAAGCCCTCCTACGCGGATTACGCCCGCGCGCTCGACCAGGCGTGGCGCCAGCGCCTGCGGAGCGCCGGCGACAAGGAGAGCTGCACCACGCATTTCAGCGTGGTCGATCGCGAAGGAAACCTGTGCGCGGTCACGCAGACCCTGCTTTCGATCTTCGGCTCGCGGGTGGTGTCGCCTTCGACCGGCGTGCCGCTCAACAACGGCATCATGTGGTTCGACCCCGAGCCGGGAAAGCCGAACTCGCTCGCGCCCGCGAAGCGCTGCCTCGCCAATTACTGCCCGGTGCTCGGGCAGACGCCGAAGGGCGATCGCTTCGCGCTCGGCGCCTCGGGCGGCCGCAAGATCGTCGGCACGGTGCTGCAGAT
>DATDCR010000239.1:0-7225 GCA_036524215.1 Burkholderiales bacterium | reverse complement strand
GTAAGTGTTGTTGAAGCCGAGCCGGATCGACGCCGCCAGGCCTTGCGCCGCGAGCGCGCGGTTGAGCTCTTCCAGCGTGGGATCGCCAGGCAGGTGAACGATCTCGGCGGCGATGGTCCCGGTGTATTCCGGGTACGCGTCGATGGCGCCCGTCTTCAACGCGGCGAGCACCACGCCGGTGCTGCCGAGGCCTGGCTTGTGCTCGCCGCCCGCGGCGCGCGCCAGGATTTCGCCGAGGATGTAGGACTCCGTGAAGCGCTTCGAACCGATGCGGATTCTGTCTTCCGCGTGCGCGAAGCCGCCGACCGCCAGCATGAGGATCGGCACGAGGAGGCGTACGCCGATCACCGCGCATAGAGGCGATATTCGCGCCCCCCCGTTTGCCGGGCGCGGCTGCGCGCGGCGTCGGCATTGCGCTCGAGCGCTTCCGGATCGCCCGCATCGTGCGGAAAGATGGAGATGCCGATCGCGGCGTCCGTATCGAGCGCGCGCAGCAAGCGCTCGGCCACCTGGCGGCAGTCCGCCTCGCTCTGCACGTCGGTGACGACGACGGCGAACTCGGCCGCGCCCCAGCGCGCGAGCGTGTCCGCCTTGCGCACGCAGGCCTGCAGCGCGCGTGCGGCCTCGAGAAGCGCGTGGTCGCCAAAGCGCGGCAAACCGGCCAGCTCGATGAGCAGCAGCGCGATGCCGCGATCGCGGCGCTGCGCGAGGTAAAGCGCCTGCTTCAATCGATCCTCGAGCAGCCGGCGGTTGGGCAGGCCGGTGAGCGCGTCGTGGTAGTCGCTAGGCGGCGTCGGCGCCGACACGTTCGACTTGCACCCGGCAATCGTAGAACGTGGCGCCGCCGCCGAGGTCGGCGGTGCGCTGCGAGGTCACGTTGTTCGCGTTGCGGCCGTCGGGCGCGTGCTTCTTCCACCATATCGACGGTGCAACCACCACGCCGGGCCTCGGCTTGCCGTTGATGCGGGCGAGCAGCGTGTAGCTGCCGCGCGCATTGAACACGCGAACCCGATCGCCTTCGCGAATGCCACGCGCCGCCGCGTCCTGCGGGTGCATGTCCAGGTGCGGCTCGCGCTCGAACTCGCGGAAGCGAGCCATGTTGGCGAAGGTGGAGTTGAGGAAGTGCCGCGCCGGCGGCGAGACGAACGCGAGCGGGTAGCGGCTGGCGAGCCCGGCGTCGGCGACTTCGGCCGGCGGGTTGTAGAACGGCAGCGGGTCGATGCCCTGCTTCTCCAGCCATTCGCTGTAGAGCTCGCACTTGCGCGAAGGGGTGGGAAAGCCGCCCTGCGCAAAAGGCGCGAAGCGCTTGGGCAGCTCGAGGCGCTGCCAGCCCTGCTTCTTCAGCTCGCTCCAGTCGAACTTGCCGGCGAGCGCGGTGCGGCAGATGTCCTCGTCGGAGTCGCGGAAGCACGGCTCGGCGAAGCCCATGCGCGCGGCGAGGCGGCGGAAGATCTCGGAGTTGGGCAGCGCCTCGCCGAGCGGTGCGATGGCCGGATTATTGGCGAGCACATATAGGTGCCCGTAGCTCTTGTGGACGTCCGCGTGCTCGAGCTGCGTGGTCGCCGGCAGGAGGAAGTCGGCGTAATCGGCCGTGTCGGTCTGGAAATGGTCGATCACGACGGTGAAGAGGTCCTCGCGCGAGAAGCCGGCGATGACCTTGTCGGATTCCGGGCAGACCGCCACCGGATTGTTGTTGTAGACGATGGTGGCGAGCACCGGCGGCTTGGCCGAGGTCAGCGCGTCGCCCAGCTGGACGTGGTTGATGGCGCGCGGCCGCCGTCCGGCGAGCAGGTCCGGCCGCTCGAGCGCCGCATGATCGAACGCGTAGAAGTCGTTCGTGCTGAGCACGATTCCGCCGGCCGGATCGCGCCACGCGCCGACGAGCGCCGGCAGGCACGCGATCGTGCGCGCCGCGATGCCGCCCCCGGCATGGCGCTGCATGCCGTAGTTGAGGCGGATTGCCGCCGGCTTGATCGTTCCATAGTCGCGCGCCAGCTGCACCACCTGGTCCGCCTCGAGACCGCATAAAGCGGCCACGCGCTCCGGCGGGTATTCGGAGAGCACGCGCTTCTCGAGCGCCTCGTAGCCGATCGTGTAGCGCTGCACGTAGTCGCGGTCGATGAAGCCTTCGCGAATCAGCACATGCATGACGCCGAGGGCGAGCGCGCCGTCCGTGCCCGGCAGCGGCGCGATGTGCTGCGTGCATTTCTCGGCTGAAAGGCTCAGGTACGGGTCGATCGCGATGACCTTCGCGCCGCGACGCTTCGCGGCCTGCACGCGCGACCACAGGTGCAGGTTGGAAACGATCGGGTTCGCACCCCACAGGATGATGAGCTTCGCTTCGTCGAAGCGCTCGGGATCCATGCCGACCGAGCCGCCGAGCGTCGCCTTCAGGCCATACTTGCCCGCGGTCGAGCAAAGCGTCCGCTCGAGCTGCGATGCGCCGAGCTTGTTGAAGAAGCGCCGGTCCATCGAGCTGTACTGCACCATGCCCATGGTGCCGGCGTAGCTGCACGGCAGGATGGTCTGCGGATCCTGCGCCGCGAGCGCGTTCAGCCGGCTGGCGATCTCGTCGAGCGCCTCGTCCCAGCCGACGCGCGCAAACCGGCCTTCGCCTTTCTTGCCGACGCGGCGCAGCGGATAGCGCAGCCGGTCCGGCGAATAAGTGCGCTCGAGGTAGTACGAGACCTTGGTGCAGAGCGTGCCCTCGGTGAACGGCATCTCAGCGTCGCCCTGGATCTTCGTCGCGACGCCGTCCTCGACGGTGACGAGCATGGCGCAGGTGTCGGGACAGTCGTGCGGACAGGCGACACGGACGACTTCGGGGGCGACTTCACTCATGAATTCATTCTACGTCGACGAGCTCGATCCAATGCCGCACGGGAGTGTCGCTCCCGCCCTGCAGATGCGTGAGGCAGCCGACGTTCGCCGTGGCGATGACCTCGGGCCCGCCGGCCTGCAGCGCGGAGAGCTTGCGGGAGCGCAATTCCTGCGCGATTTCAGGCTGCAGCAGCGAGTAGGTGCCCGCCGACCCGCAGCAAAGATGCGCGTCATTTACGGGCGTGAGCCGGTAACCCGCCTTGGCGAGCAGAGCCTCGACCTTGCCGCGCAGCTGCTGCCCGTGCTGCAGCGTACACGGCGACTGGAAAGCGACCTTGCCGCGCTCGGGACCGGCGCCGAGCATCTCGGGCGTGATCACCTCGCACAGGTCGCGCGTCAGCGAAGAAATGCGCGCCGCCTTGTCGCGATAAGCCGGATCCTGCGCCAGCAGGTGGCCGTACTCCTTCACCGTCGCGCCGCAGCCGCTCGCCGTCATGACGATCGCCTCGACCTCGCCGCTCTGCACCGCGGGCCACCAGGCATCGATGAGGGCGCGCATGTCCGCGCGCCCTTCGGCCTGGTAATTGAGGTGAAAGCGCAAGGCGCCGCAACAGCCGGCCTGCGCCGCTTCGATGAGCGAGATGCCGTTGCGGTCGAGCACGCGCGCGGCGGCGGCATTGATTGAAGGCGCGATCGAAGGCTGCACGCAGCCGGCGAGCACGAGCATCTTGCGGCGATGACGCGGCGCGGGCCAGGCGCTGCGCGCGGGCGAAGCCGCCGGCACTTTTTGCTGCAGGCCGCGAGGCAGCAGCGGTCTTGCCGCACGCCCGAGCCGCAATGCGGCACCGAACAGCCCGGCCTTGGGCAGGCCGAAGGCGAGGGCCGCGCGCTTCGCGCGCTCTGCCGGTCCGCGGCGTGTTCTCGCTTCCACCACCGCACGGCCGATGTCGACCAGACGGCCATAGCGCACGCCGGACGGACAGGTGGTCTCGCAGGCGCGGCAGGTCAGGCAGCGATCGAGGTGCAGGCGTGTCTTTTCGGTGATCGGCGCGCCTTCCAGCGCCCGCTTGATCAGGTAGATGCGCCCGCGCGGGCTGTCCAGATCATCGCCGAGCACCTGGTAGGTGGGGCAGGTGGCGGTGCAGAAGCCGCAATGCACGCATTTGCGCAAAATTTCCTGCGCCTCCCTGCCCTCGGGGGTGTCGCGCACGAAGTCGGCAAGCTCGGTCTGCACGGCTGGTTATACTTTTCCCATGAAGGCATTCGCCTGGTTCATCGTCCTGTCGGTCATCGGCGGCCTGGGCTATTCCGTCGCCCGCTGGCGCCGGCAGTGGGCGGAGCGACAGCGCGCCTCCGAACAGAGGTTCGCCACCTTCATCGCGGAAGCGAAGCCGGCCGCACCGCTCGCCACGCCGTCAGCGCCGCCGGCGGCGGCGCGTGAAGAACGGCTGCTGCTCGAAGCGGCGGCCAAGGCCGGGGAAGCCGGAGAGCCGGTGCTCTCGATCCAGCTCTATGCCAAGCTGATTTCGCGCTATCCGCAAACCGCGCTCGCCGCGCAAGCGCGCGCTGCAGTGGCCGAGCAGAAAAAGAAGCTCGCAAAGACCTAGAGCTCCGGGTAGAGCCGGCCGGGGTTGAGGATGCCGGCGGGATCGAAGGCCTTCTTCACCGCCCCATGCAGCCGCATCAGCACGGGATCGAGCGGCGCAAAGGCGCCCGCGGACTTGTCGCGCGAGCGAAAAAGCACGGCATGCCCGCCGGCTCGCCTCGCTGCCTGGCGCACCACGTCGGCCGCGCTGCCGCGCAGCCAGCGCAAGGCCCCGCCCCATTCGATGAGCTGCGGACCGAGCTCCAGCGCTGCGCTGGCCGAAGGCACGGCGATCCGCCAGAGCGGTTCTTCGCCCTCGAAAAACGCGTGCGTCTGCTCGCGGATCGACGCCCAGTATTCCGGCGCAGGGCCGAGCTCGGCGCCGCCGATGACCGGCACCGCTGCGCGCAGGCCGGCGAGCGCGCCGGAGAGCCGCACGAACAGCTTGCCCGCGTGCCACGCCGTCGCCGAGATCGGCAAAGGCCGGCCGGCCCAGCGATTCATCGCTTCGAGCGCCTCGCGCTCGGGCAGCTCCAGCTGCAAGGTGATCTCGGCCTGGGGTCGCGGCAGCACTTTCAACGACGCCTCGGCGACCAGGCCCAGCGTGCCGAGCGAGCCGGCCGCGAGGCGCGAAATGTCGTAGCCGGCGACATTCTTCATCACCTGGCCGCCAAAGCGCGCGACGCGGCCCGTGCCATCGATCAGCTTCACGCCGAGCACGAAGTCACGCAGCGCGCCGGCGCTCATGCGCCGGGGCCCGGACAGTCCGCTCGCGATGCAGCCGCCGAACGTGGCCGCGCCGAAATGCGGCGGCTCGAATGGCAGGCACTGCCCTTTCGCCTGCAATGCCGCCTCGACTTCCGCCAGCGGCGTGCCGCAGCGTGCGGTGATCACGAGCTCGCTCGGCTCGTACGACGCAATGCCGCTGTAGGCCCGCGTATCGACGCGCTCGCCGCGCGCAGCGTTACCGTAGAAGTCCTTGCTGCCGCCTCCGCGCAGCTCGAGCGCGGCCTTGCGCTCGGCGGCGCTGCGGATTTGCTCCTGAAGGGCTTCGAGGCTCAAAAGCGCGCGAGCTCCGGATGCGGCAAGGCACCGCCGCGCACGCGCATGTTGCTGTATTCGGCGCAGTGCGCGAGCGTCGGTACAGCCTTGCCGGGATTGAGCAGACCCCGCGGGTCGAAAGCGGCCTTCACGGCATGGAACAGCTCGAGCTCGTGGGCGCTGAACTGCGCGCACATCTGGTTGATCTTCTCCACGCCGACGCCGTGCTCGCCGGTGATCGTGCCGCCGACGGCGATGCACTTCTCCAGCACCTCGGCCGCGAAGCGCTCGGTGCGCTCGAGCTCGCCCGGCTTGCTCGCATCGAACAGGATGAGCGGATGCAGGTTCCCGTCGCCGGCATGGAACACGTTCGGGCAGCGCAGGGCGTATTTGCGTTCCATGTCGGCGATGAAATTCAGCACCTCGCCCAGGCGCTTGCGCGGGATGGTGCCGTCCATGCAGTAATAGTCGGGCGAAATGCGCCCGACCGCCGGAAAGGCCGCCTTGCGGCCCGACCAGAAGCGCAGGCGTTCTGCCTCGTTGTTCGAGACCGCGACACGCACCGCGCCCGCCGCCTCGAGCACCGCCTTGACGCGTGCGATCTCATCCTCCACTTCCTCCGGCGTGCCGTCCGACTCGCAAAGCAGGATGGCGGCCGCGTCGAGGTCGTACCCGGCGCCGACGAATTGCTCGACGGCGCGCGTCGCCGGGCGGTCCATCATCTCGAGGCCGGCAGGAATGATTCCAGCGGCGATCACCGCCGCCACGGCTTCGCCCGCTCGCTCGACATCGTCGAACGACGCCATGACCACGCGCGCGTACTGTGGCTTGGGCAGCAGCTTCACCGTCACTTCGGTCACCACGAAAAGCATGCCTTCCGATCCGATCGCGAGGGCGAGCAGATCGAGCCCCGGGCCATCGGGCGCCAGCGTGCCGAGCTCGAGCGCCTCGCCGTCGATCGTGAAGCCGCGCAAGCGCAGCACGTTGTGCACCGTCAGCCCGTACTTGAGGCAGTGCACGCCGCCCGAGTTTTCGGCCACGTTGCCGCCGATCGTGCATGCAATCTGGCTCGAGGGATCCGGCGCGTAATACAGGCCGTGCGGCGCCGCGACTTCGGAAATGACCGCGTTGCGCACGCCCGGCTGCACGATCGCCACGCGCGCGCGCGGATCGACCTCGAGCACGCGCATGAACTTCGCCATCGACAGAAGCACGCCGTCGCCCGGCGGCAATGCGCCGCCGGACAGCCCGGTGCCCGCGCCGCGCGGCACGAGCGGGACCCGCATGGCAGAACAAAGCTGAAGAACACGGCGCACCTGGTCTTCCGTTTCCGGCAAGGCCACGACCATCGGCAGCTTGCGGTACGCCGTCAAGCCGTCGCATTCGTACGGACGCGTGTCTTCTTCTTCGTAGAGCACGGCGCGCGCCGGCAGAAAAGCGCGCAAGGCGCGCGCGACCTCGCCCTGCCGGCTCAGAGATACGGTTTCGCCCACCTCAGCCCTTCGAGCGTGTCACCGCGCGGATTGTATTCGCATCCCACCCAGCCCGAGTACCCGATGGCGTCGAGATGGCGCAGCAGGAAATCGAAGTTGATCTCGCCGGTGCCGGGCTCATGGCGATCGGGCACGTCGGCGATCTGGATATGGCCGATGCGCGCGAGCAGCCGCTCGATGCGCTTCGCGAGATCGCCTTCCATGATCTGCATATGGAAGACGTCGTACTGCAGCCGCGCATTGCCCTCGCCCACGGCATTCAGCACGTCGATGGCCTGCTCGCTGT
>DATDCR010000238.1:0-4578 GCA_036524215.1 Burkholderiales bacterium | reverse complement strand
GACTACCTGCGCGATTGCCGCGGCGCGGGCGTCGCACCGCGCCGCGTGGTGCTGACCTTCGCGCCGTGCGGCCGCGAAAAAACGCTCCACTTCCTGCGCTGGCTCGGCGTGATCGTCGAGCCGGAGACCGAGCGTGCGATCTTCGGCGCGGCCGACCCGATCGCGAAGTCGATCGAGATCTGCCGCGACAACCTGCGCCGCATCCTCGAGCAGCCCTATGCCGCCGAGATCCCGCTCGGCATCAACGTCGAGAGCGTGTCCATCAACCGCGACGAGATCGACGCGAGCGTAGACTTGTTCCACGCGCTGCGCGAAATCATGAGCTCGCGGTGAAACGCACCCTCTCCATGCTGGCGGCCGCCGCGCTGGCGCTCGCCGGCCTGGAGCTCTTCGCGCTGCACGCCCTGCGCGGCCTGGAGAACCGGCTCCTCGACAGCTTCGTGCGCGCGCAGGCGGCGCAGCTCGCGCCCGACCCGGACATCGTGCTCGTCGATATCGACGAGAAAAGCCTCGCGCGCATGGAGAAGGAGGCGGGCCGCTGGCCGTGGCCGCGCGTCGTGCACGCCGAGCTGATCGAAGGGCTTGCCGCGCAGAAGCCGCGCGCCATCGTCTTCGATATCTCCTTCGCCGAGCCCGATACCTTTCGCCGCCAGGACGACGAAGCCTTCGCCGAGACCGTCTCCCGGCATCGCAACACCTACTTCCCGCTGCTCAAGCTTCCGCTTCGGCGCGAAGCCGACGGCGTTCCGATCGCGCAGATCGCGGCGGACCTGCGCATCCAGAAAATGCCGGACGCGGATGCGAATGCCCGTGCCGGACTGATTCCGCCGCTGGTCCTGCCGCGCAGCCAGTGGCGCGCCGGCCTGATCAGCTTTGTGCCCGACACGGACGGCGTCGGGCGACGCTACCTGCTGCGCGACGTGATCCAGGGCTGGCGCGTGCCTTCGCTTCCGGCGCGGGTGGCGGGCGACCTCGGCTACGCGACGCCCGATGCCGATGACATCGTGCTCGCCTGGCGCGGCGGCGCCGGCAGCTTCCCGCGCGTTTCCTATAGCGACCTGTACGAAGACTTCAACCGCTCGAAGCGCACGCGCGCGCCCGACGAGTTCGCCGGCAAGATCGTCATCGTCGGCACGGCCGCCACCGGACTGCAGGACCTGCGCGTCACGCCGATCGACAGCGTGCATCCGGGCGCCGAGATCCTCGGCACGGCGATCGAGAACCTGAAGAACGGCCGCAGCATGCACTACGCGCCGACCTGGTCCGCTGCGATGATCGCAGCGGCGCTGATTTTCCTGCTGTACCTCGGCTTTCGCGCGTCGCTCGATGCGCGGCTCCTGGGCGGTGCGCTCGCCCTCGCTTCGGGCCTCGCCCTGTGGGGCTCGTACGTCGCGGCCGGCCGCCTGGCGCTCCTGCCGACGCTCACGCCGCTCGCGGTGGCGTGGGCCTTCTACGCGGCCGCTGCGCTCGCGGACTATCTGCGCGAGCGCCATGCGAGGCGCGAGGCCATCGCGCAGTTCTCCCGCTTCGTCAATCCGCACGTGGTCAAGCAGCTCGTCGAGCGCGGCGGCATCGAGGGCGCCGGCCAGACGCGCGAGGTGACGCTTCTTTTCTCGGACATCCGCGGCTTCACCACGCTGTCGGAAAACAAGCGCCCCGACGAGGTGGTCGCGCTTCTCAACCGCTACTTCTCCCTGCAGGTGGAGGTCGTCTTCCGCCACGGCGGCTCGCTCGACAAGTTCATCGGCGACTGCATCATGGCGCTGTGGGGCGCGCCGCTCGACGATGCGGACCATGCGCGCCATGCGGTGGCCTGCGCGCTCGAGATGGCGGACACGCTGCAGGCGTTCAAGCGGGAGCTCGGCGCCGCGGATACCGGCTTCGATGTCGGCATCGGCATCCACACCGGACCGGCCGTGGTCGGCCTGATCGGCTCGGAAAGACGGCGCGAATACACGGCGATCGGAGACACCGTGAACCTCGCCAGCCGCATCGAGGGCCTGACGAAGGACGCGAAGCGCCGCATCCTCGTTTCGCGCGAGACGATGTCGCGCTGTGGTGAGGATTCTGGCTTTGACTTTGTGCCCGCGGGTTCCTATAAGGTGAAGGGGCGCGCCCAGGAAGTCGAGCTCTTCGAACCCCTACGCAAGAAATGAGATCCCTCCTCCTCGCATTGCTCTTCCCCGTGCTCTGCCACGCCGAGCCGGCGACGGTGATCCGCGCCGCCGAATTGAAGAGCGAGCCGGCGACCGACGCCGCGACGCTCGCCCAGCTTGCGGAAAACACGAAGGTCGATGCGCTCGAGCGCAAAGGCGGCTGGACGCGCATCAAGGCGGGCGAGGCGGAAGGCTGGGTCAAGATGCTCGTGCTGCGCTACGGCGCGGGCGCGAAGACAGGCGACAGCGGCCTCACGCAGCTCTTCAACGTCGCCCGGACCGGCTCGAGCGGCACCCAGGTCACCACCGGCGTGCGCGGCCTCGACGAGCAGCAGCTCGCCAAGGCGCAAGCGAACCCCGCGGAGCTCGCCAAGCTGAACACCTTCGCCGCCGAGCGCGACGCCGCAGCGGCGTTCGCCGCGGAAGGCAAGCTCTCGGCGAGCGCCGTGGACTATCCCAAGCCATGAGCAAACTCTTCGCGCTCATTGCCGCTTCCCTGCTCGCGTGGCCGGCGCACGCGCAATTCAACCTGCGCGACCTCAACATCAACAAGATGCTCGAGACGGTGAAGAGCGTGGGCAAAGCGACGCGCGACATCGACGAGCCGGAAGAGATCGCGATCGGGCGCGACGTGGCGGCGCACCTGCTCGGCGCGGCGCCGCTCGTGCCGGATGCGCGGCTGCAGCGCTACGTGAACCACGTCGGCCGCTGGCTGGCGAGCCAGTCGGAGCGGCCGGACCTGCCGTGGCGCTTCGGCGTCATGGCCGCGCCGCAGGTCAACGCCTTTGCCGTGCCGGGCGGCACCATCTTCATCACGCGCGGCCTGCTCGACAAGATGACGAGCGAGGCGGAGCTCGCCGGCGTGCTCGCGCACGAGATCGTGCACGTGGTGCGCAAGCACCACCTGAAGGCGATCCAGAAAGGTGCGCTTGCCGGCCTGTCCGCCGACGCCGCCGGCGCCGCGCTCGGCAACGTCAATGCGGAGGCGCGCGCCAAGCTGATCGCATTCGGCACCGAAATGTATTCCCGTGGCTTGGACAAGGGTGACGAGCTGGAAGCCGACCGCCTCGGCGTGGTGGTCGCCGCGCGAGGCGGCTACGACGCCTACGGCCTGCCCAGCGTGCTGCAGACCCTGCAGGCCGTCAACCCGAGCGATTCCGCCGTCGCGCTGATGTTCAAGACGCATCCGGCGCCTGCCGAGCGCCTCGACATGCTGGCGAGCAAGATGCAGCCGGTGCTCGATGCCTACGCCGCGCAGCCGCAGCTGCGCGAGCGCTTCGCAATGCTGGTCAAAACTGACCGGTAAATCCGCGTATTGGCTAGCGCTTCTTAGTAGTATCCGTCGATGGCCTACACCGTCGACCAGCACATCGCGCTGAAGCGCGTTTCCGAGATCGCCGCCTCTCCGTGCGGCACATGGCTCGCCGTCTGCGTGCAGCGCCTGGATCGCGACGCGGCCAAGTACGTGAGCGACCTGTGGAAGGTGCCGACGGACGGCAGTCCGGCCGTCCAGCTCACGCGCGGCGACTGCAAGGACGCCGCGCCCTGTTTCCGCCACGACGGCGCGCTCGGCTTTCTCTCCAATCGTCAGCCGAACGAGATCAAGCCGGACGAGGAAGCCGAGAAGCGCATGCAGG
The DNA here is from genome assembly GCA_036524215.1 of Burkholderiales bacterium. Lineage (GTDB taxonomy): Bacteria > Pseudomonadota > Gammaproteobacteria > Burkholderiales > SG8-39 > SCGC-AG-212-J23. The sequence goes on along the minus strand of DATDCR010000238.1, from coordinate 785 downwards.
TGTGGCTGCTGCCGAAAGACGGCGGCGAGCCGCGGCAGATTACCGACGAGCCGCTCGGCGTCGAAGCGTTTCGCTTTGCCAAGCGCGCCGATCGCCTGGTCCTCTTCGCGCCGGTCATTCCCGGCGTCGAGCACGGCAAGCAGCGCGAAACGGCGACCCAGCGCGCGAAGCATGGGCCGAGCGCGCGCCGCTTCACCGCGCAGCCGGTGCGCCACTGGGATCACTGGCTGCACGAGAACGCCGATCTCGCCTACACCCACCTCATCGCGAGCGACGCCGAAGGACAGAAGCGCATCGACCTCACGCCGCAGGCGCGCCGCGAATTCGCCATCGAGCCGGCGTTCGACCTGTCCGAGGACGGGCGGCAGGTCGCGGCTCAGCACCAGCGCATCGGCAAGGATCGCGAGCTCGACGTCGCCATCCTCCTCATCGATCTGGAAAGCCGGGCGAGCCGGCTGCTCGGGGAGGCGGATTGCACCGATTACGCGCCGCCCGTCTTCTCGCCCGACGGCCGCTTCATCGCCACGGCGCACATGGTGCGCAGCCCCACGACCGCGCTGCGGCCGACGCTCACGCTGTTCGAAACGTCGAGCGGCAGCGCGCGCCGGCTGGCTCAGAAGTGGGACCGCTGGCCCGAGGTCGGCGCCTGGAGTAACGACGGACGACGCGTCATCGCCCTCGCGGACGACGGCGGCGAGAAGCCGTTGTTTGCCGTCGCGGCCGATTCGGGCGAAGTCGCCTGCCTGAGCGCTCGCGGCGCGCACGACCATCCGGTCGTGCTCGCC
>DATDCR010000237.1:0-14790 GCA_036524215.1 Burkholderiales bacterium | reverse complement strand
GCCGCGTCTCCACCCGGCCGGTCTCGAAGACTCGGATCTCGTACGGCGCGCGCCCCTTCGTCGGAGAGACGAATTCGATCGGCCGGCCGCTTTCCGTGCGCAATCCCGCCGTCTGCGCGGCGCGATTCAGCGCGGCGAGCGAGCGACCCAGGCCGAGATACGGCCGCACCGCGTCGTAGATCGGATGGCTAAGGATCACCCCGCAACTTCAGCGAGCTTCCAGGGAATGCTGTCGCCCGCGCGCAGCGGCACGACCGTATCGTCGCCGAAGGCGAGCGTCTCGGGCACCGGCCAGTCCTGCCGGACCAGCGTCACCGTCGCCTTGTTCACCGGCAGGCCATAGAAGCGCGGGCCATGCTCGGAAGCAAAGCCTTCCAGCTTGTCGAGCGCGCCGGCCTCTTCGAACGCGACCGCGTAGAGCTCCAGTGCCGCATGCGCGGTGTAGATGCCGGCGCAGCCGCAGGCCGTCTCCTTCGTGTCGCGGGCGTGCGGCGCGCTGTCGGTGCCGAGGAAGAATTTCGGATTGCCGGAAGTGGCGGCCTCGACCAGCGCCTCGCGATGCTCCTCGCGCTTGAGGACCGGCAGGCAGTAATGGTGCGGCCGGATGCCGCCCATGAAGAGCGCATTGCGGTTCATGAGCAGGTGATGCGCGGTGATCGTCGCGGCCACCTTGGGGCCGGTGACCTCGACGTACTGCACGGCGTCGCGCGTCGTGATGTGCTCCAGCACCACCTTGAGCTGCGAGAACCGCTCGACGGTCGGGCCGAGCACCTCCTCGATGAACGCCTTCTCGCGGTCGAAGACATCGATCGCCGGGTCGGTCGACTCGCCATGAATCAGGAGCGGCAGGCCGATCTCCTCCATGCGCTCGAGCGTGCGGAAGCAGCGCGAAAGCCGCGTCACGCCGGCGTCGGAATGGGTGGTCGCGCCCGCCGGGTAGAGCTTGACGCCATGGATGCGCCCGGAAAGCTTGGCGCGCGCGATCTCCTCCGGCGGCGTGTCGTCGGTGAGGTAGAGCGTCATCAGCGGCTCGAACTCGAGCCCTTCGGGCAGCGCGGAGAGAATGCGGTCGCGGTAATGCAGCGCTTGCGCGGTCGTCGTGAGCGGCGGCTTCAGGTTGGGCATCACGATGGCGCGGGCAAAGCGCCTTGCCGTGTCGGCCAGCACCGAGGCCATCGCCGGCCCGTCGCGCAGATGCACGTGCCAGTCGTCCGGGCGCTTGAGCGTGAGGCGATCCATCGCGCGCGATTCTACTTCTGCCGCTCGAGCGCCTTGCGATAGAGCTGGTTCCTCGGCAGGCCGGTGATGCGCGCCGCCAGCTTCGCCGCCTCGCTCGGGGCGAGCGCCTCGAGGAGCGCGTCCAGCACGCGATCCGCATCCAGCGCCGCCGCGGCAGGCTTCTCGTCGCCCGGCGCGACGACGAGGACGAATTCGCCCTGCATGCGCTCGCGCCGTGCCTGCAGCCAGGCGATCGCTTCGCCGAGCGGCAGCCGGGCGACTTCCTCGAATTTCTTCGTCAGCTCGCGGCCGATGACGATTTCGCGCGCCGCGCCGAAGCGCGCCGCGAGGTCCTCGAGCGTTTCGGCGATGCGGTGCGGCGCCTCGTAAAGGACGAGCGGCCAGGCCGTGTCGAGCGCCTCGAGCGCCTTGCGCCGCGCGGCCGGCTGCGGAGGCAGAAAGCCGGCAAAGAGAAATCCCGGCGCGGCGAAGCCGGCGGCGGAGAACGCCGCGGCGGCCGCATTCGGTCCCGGCACCGGGCTGACGGCAATGCCGGCCTGGTGCGCCTGCGCGACCAGGCGCGCGCCGGGGTCCGCGAGCGCGGGGGTCCCCGCGTCGCTGACGAGCGCGATGCTCCTGCCTTCGCGAAGCAGCTCGATCAGCTTCTGCGCCTGCGCGCGCTCGTTATGCTCGTGGAGCGCGATCGTGCGAACGCTGATGCCGTAATGCGAAAGCAGCGTGCGTGTCGTGCGCGTGTCCTCGCACGCGACGACATCCACGCCGCGCAGCGTTTCCACCGCGCGAGCGCTGGCGTCGGCCAGGTTGCCGATGGGGGTCGCCACCACGTAAAGCACGCCTGCAGTCAACCTGGGCCGCTCCGAAGTCGTTAAGCCTGCCATGAACCGCGAAGGTGCGCGAGCCGAGGATCTCTGCGCCGACCTGCTGCGCGCTGCCGGGCTGAAGCTCGTCGAGCGCAACTGGCGCTGCCGGCATGGGGAGATCGACCTCATCGCCGAGGAGCGCGGCACGCTCGTCTTCGCCGAGGTGCGCATGCGCGGGCCCGGCGGCTTCGGCGGCGCGGCGGAAAGCGTGACGGCCGCGAAGCGCGCGCGCCTGATCGCGGCGGCGCGCCTTTACCTGACGCGCCGGCCGGAGGCGAATTGCCGCTTCGACGTGTTCCTGATCGACGGTCCGCCGCGGCACGTGCAATGGATCCGCAACGCCTTTGGCGAATAGGCGGCCTTTGCCTGCTGGCCTGCGCCGCGAGCGTCTGGGCGCAGCCCGCCGTGCGCATCGTCGTGCAAAGCTCGGCGCTCGCCGGCTTCCGCTATCACGCCGCGAGCGAGGTGTTCGACGAGCTGCGCCTCGGCGACGCGCTGACGCTCGAGCGCGAGCCCGATAACCCGCACGATGCCAATGCCGTCAGCGTGTCCTGGCGGGGGCACAAGCTCGGCTACGTGCCGCGGCGCGAGAATGCCGCGCTCGCCTGGGGCCTGGATCGCGGCGACGCGCTGCGTGCCCGCATCAGCCGCCTCGCGCAGCATGCCAACCCGGCGCGGCGCATCGAGTTCGAGGTGTATGCCGAATGAGCGGCTCGTGCAGGCGTGTAAAATCGCGCTTCCATGCGACACGCCGATGCAACGCTTGTCAGCCGTGTTGCCGCCCACTTCGCGGAAAGCGCGAACCTCAAGCTGCAGGCCGCCGCGGTGCTCGGCGAGCCGATCGCGCGCGCCGGCCAGTTGCTCGCCGAATCGCTGAAGGGCGAGGGCAAGGTGCTCGCCTGCGGCAACGGCGGCTCGGCCGCCGACGCGCAGCACTTCGCCGCCGAGCTCGTCAACCGCTTCGAGGCGGAGCGTCCGCCGCTCGCCGCGCTGGCGCTCACCACCGACAGCTCGAACCTCACGTCGATTGCCAACGATTACGCCTGGGACCAGGTATTCGCCAAGCAGCTGCGCGCCCTCGGCCGGCGCGGCGACGTGTTGCTCGCGATCTCGACCAGCGGCAATTCGCGCAACGTCCTGGAAGCGCTGCCGGTGGCGCACGAGCTGGGCGTGCGTGTGATCGCGCTCACCGGCAACGGCGGCGGCAAGATGGCGGCGCTGCTCGGCGCCGACGACGTGCACATCTGCGTCCCGCACAAGACCACCGCGCGTATCCAGGAAGTGCATCTGCTCGTGCTGCACTGCCTGTGCGACGCGATCGACTTTCAGCTGTTCGGAGGCAAGCGATGACCCGCACTGTCCTGCTCGCCGCTCTCGCCGCCGCGACCGTCCTGCTGCAGGCCTGCGTGCCCGTGGTGATCGGCGCCGGCGGCGCCGCGGCCTACAGCTCGCTCGAGGACCGGCGCAGCACCGGCACGCAGATCGACGATGAATCGATCGAGGTGCGCGCCTCCAACCGCGTGAGCGACCGTTTCGGCGGCCGGGTCCACGTCAACGTCACGTCCTACAACCGCCTCACCCTCGTCACGGGGGAGGTGCCCGACGAGGCTGCGCGCGACGAGGTCGAGAAGATCGTGCGCGCCGTGCCGAACGTGCGCGGCGTGACCAACGACCTGCAGGTCGCCGGGATCTCGTCGCTCGTTTCGCGCACCAATGACTCGTACCTCACGTCGAAAGTACGCGGCCAGCTGCTCGATACGAAGCGGGTCAGCCCGGTCCACCTGAAGGTGGTCACCGAGGCCGGCGTCGTCTATCTGATGGGCGTCGTGACCGAGGCCGAGGCCGACGAGGCGGTCGACATCGCGCGCAACACCGGCGGCGTGCGCAAGGTGGTCAAGGTGTTCGAATACTGCCAGCCGAACGACGAGCTCTGCCGAGGCGGGGCGAAGAAGGCGGGACCGTAGAGGCGCCCGCCTTCGAGAAGAAGATTCGCGATCCGCGCTCGCTCGGGCGCTGGATCGGCGAGCTGGCGCGGCCGCTCGTCTTCACGAACGGCGTCTTCGACCTGCTGCACCGCGGCCATGTGACTTACCTCGCGCGCGCGGCCGCCCTGGGGAGCAGCCTCCTGGTGGCCCTCAATGGCGACGCCTCCGCCCGCCGCCTGGGCAAAGGTGCCGATCGGCCGCTCAATGCGCTGCAGGACCGCCTGGCAGTGATGGCCGCGCTCGGCTGCGTCAGCGCCGTGACGTGGTTCGAGGAAGACACCCCCGAGGCGCTGATCGCGGCATGCCGGCCCGACGTGCTCGTGAAAGGCGGCGACTGGCCGGTCGAGCGCATCGTCGGCGCGCCCGGCGTATTGGCGCGCGGCGGCCGCGTGCTGTCCATTCCGTTCGAACACGAGCGCTCCACCACGGCGCTCGTGCAGCGCATCAGGGGTAGTATTGGGACGATGAAAGGCGGCTCATGAAGCTGCACCAGCTCAAGGTCGAGTACGACGCGGAACAGGACCGCCTGATCATGCTGGTCGCGACCAGCGAGGCGGTCGAGCTGCGGCTCGGGCTGACGCGGCGCTTCGTCAAGCTGCTGTGGCCGCTGCTCGTCAAGCTGGCCGAGGAAGCGAGCCCGCGCATCCGCACGCAGGCGAATCCCGAGGCGCGCAAGGCGCTCCTTGGCCTCGAGCACGAGCACGCCGTCTCGAAAGCCGATTTCAGCAAGCCTTACGACGCCGGCGAGGCCGCAAGCCGGCCGCTCGGCGAGGCGCCTCTTCTGCTCGCCCGCATCCAAACCGGCCACGACCGCAACGGCCAGCCGGTGGTCGCCTTGCACCCGGCGCAGGGCCAGGGTGTCACGCTCTCGTTCGACTCGGTCCTCCTGCATTCGCTCTGCCGCCTGCTGCAGGCCGCGGTGAAGAAGAGCGACTGGGACATGGAATTGAAACTTCCGGGAACTGAAGCGCCTGAAGCCGGCGAGCGGCCGGCGCGCACCTTGAATTGAGTTCATTCGATCAGCTCGGCTTGATCCCGCCGCTCGCGCAGGCGGTCGCCGACCTAGGCTACAAGACCCCGACGCCGGTGCAGGAGCAGGCGATACCGCTCGTGCTGTCGGGCCGCGACCTGATGGCCGGCGCCCAGACCGGCACCGGCAAGACGGCGGCGTTCGCGCTGCCGATCCTGCAGCGCCTTTCGCCGCAGGCCAGCACCTCGGCCTCGCCCGCCCGGCACCCGGTGCGCGCGCTGGTCCTCACGCCGACGCGCGAGCTTGCCGTGCAGGTGGCCGAGAGCTTCCGCGACTACGCCCGGCACCTGCCGCTGCGCAGCACCGTCGTCTACGGCGGCGTGGACATGAACGCGCAGATCAACGAGCTGCGCCGCGGCGTGGAGGTCCTGGTGGCGACGCCGGGACGGCTGCTCGACCACGTGCAGAACAAGACGGTGATGTTCAACCAGGTGTCGATCCTGGTGCTGGACGAGGCCGACCGCATGCTGGACATGGGCTTCCTGCCGGACATCAAGCGCATCATCGCCCTCCTGCCGCGCGAGCGGCAGAACCTGCTTTTTTCCGCCACCTTCCCCGACGAGATCCGCACGCTGGCGCGCACGCTGTTGCGCAACCCGGCGGAGGTGCAGATCGCGGCGCGCAATGCCACGGCGGAGCTGGTGAGCCACGTCGTGCATCCTGTGGCGCGCGAGAAGAAGCGCGACCTGCTCGCCTACCTGATCCACACCCGCGGCCTCAAGCAGGTGCTCGTCTTCACCGGCACGCGCATCGGCGCCAATCGCCTGGCGCACCAGCTGCGCCTCGATCGCATCCACGCCGATGCGATCCACGGCGACAAGACCCAGGCCGAGCGTGAAGCGGCGCTCGCCGACTTCAAGTCGGGCAAGACCGCCGTGCTGGTGGCGACCGACGTCGCTTCGCGCGGGCTCGACATCGAAGGCCTGCCGCAGGTGATCAACTTCGACGTGCCGCATTCGCCCGAGGACTACATCCACCGCATCGGGCGTACCGGCCGCGCGGGGCTGACCGGGGAAGCGATCTCGCTCGTCGCGCCGCAGGACATGGACGCGCTCGCCGCCATCGAGCGCCTGATCAAGAAGCGCATCGAGAAGGTGCTCGTGCCCGGCTTCCAGCCGAGCGGCGCCACGGTGGCGACGCTGATGGGCGACCAGCCGGTGCGGCGCAGCCCGCCGCCGGTGAGGCGTGATCGGCCGGCGAGGCCGCCCGCCGATCCGATCTTCTCGCAACCCTATGAGCCCGGCGCCGCGCCGCAAGCGCCCAGGGTGGAATCCTCTCCCCAACCCCAGAGCTCCAAGCGGCGCCAGCCCCAGGTCGCGGCGCTGCTAGGCGGCAAGAAGACTTAAACGCTCATTTACACACACCTCGCGCCGTCGACTTCGATGCACGCGCCGCTCACCATCGCCGCTTCGTCCGAGGCGAGATAAAGGCAGGCGTTGGCGATGTCGAGCGGCGTCGAGAACCGCCCGAGCGGGATGGTGGCGAGGAAGCGCTTCTTCGCTTCCTCGCTCACGGCGCCGCCGGCGAATTCGGCCGACAGGCCCGTGTCCGGGCTGAACACCGGGTTGACGCAGTTGACGCGGATCCTGTCCGGCCCGAACTCCGCGGCCATCGACTTCGACATGATGATCACCGCGCCCTTGGAGCCGTTGTAGACCGTCAGGCCGGGCCGCGGCCGCACGCCGGCGGTGGAGGCAATGTTCACGAAGCAGCCGCCGCCATTCCGGCGCATCACCGGCACGGCGTGCAGCGCGGAGAGGTAGACGCTCTTTACGTTGACGGCGTAGACGCGATCGAACTCGGCTTCGCTCACCTCGAGATACGGCTTGTTGCGGTGGGTCCAGCCCGCGTTGTTGACCACGATCTCGAGCTTGTCGCCCGCCTCGCGCACCAGGCGCGCCCAGTCGGCTGCCTTGGTGACGTCGCCCTGGACGAACCGGCCGCCGATCTCACCGGCGATCTTCTCGCCTTCGGCGCTGATGTCGTTGACGGTGACCTTCGCGCCTTCCTGCGCAAAGCGCCGCGCGATGCCCGCGCCGAAGCCCGACGCGGCGCCCGTAACGATCGCCACCTTGTCTTTCAGACGCATCAAGCCTCCTTTGCCTTTTCAGGCGGCATCAAGCCTCCTTTGCCTTTCAGGCGGCATCAAGCCTCCTTGAATGGACTGTGCTCGACCAGCTCGTTCACGTACTGGGCGACCCCGGTCTGCTCGCGCTCGAGGAAATTCTCCACCGCGCGCGCGAATTTCGGATGCGCAAGCCAGTGGCCGGAGAGGGCCTGCACCGGCATCAGGCCGCGGAAGAGCTTGTGCTCGCCCTGGGCGCCGCCCTCGAAGCTCGCGATCCCGTTGGCGATGGCGTATTCGATCGCCTGGTAATAGCAGCATTCGAAGTGCAGCAGCGGCACGTGCTCGATCGATCCCCAGTAGCGGCCGTAGATCGCGCCTTCGTCCTTGACGAAGAGCGCGGCGGCGAGCGGGGCGCCTGCGCGCTCGGCGATGAGCAGGGCGAGGTTCTGCGGCAGCGCGGCGCCGAGGCGCACGAAGAACTCGAGGTTGAGGTACGGCGTCGAGCGGTGCGCGGCGTAGGTGCCGCGGTAGCAGCGGTTGAAGAATTCCCAGTCGCGGCGCCGGATCGCCGCGCCTTCGAGCCAGCGCAAGCTCACGCCGGCTTCGCGCACGCGGCGGCGTTCCTGGCGGATGTTCTTGCGCCGCGCGTGCGACAGCCGCGACAGGAAATCCTCGAAGTCGGCATAGCCCGCGTTCGTCCAGTGGAACTGCACGGTGCGGCGAAGCATGAGGCCCTGATCCGCCAGCACGGCGGCGTCCTCTTCGCGCGCGAAGAGGACATGCAGGGAGGACGTGTCGCGCGCAAGCTCGAGCGCCGCGTGCAGCAGCGTCGCCTTCGCGGCCGGCGAAGCCGCGAGCAGGCGCGCGCCGCGTACCGGCGTGAACGGCACCGCGCAGACGAGCTTGGGGTAGTAGTCGACGCCGTGGCGCTCGTGCGCATCGGCCCAGGCCCAGTCGAAGACGTACTCGCCGTAGGAATGGCTCTTCGCGAAGAGCGGCATGGCGCCGGTGAGGGCGCCGGCGCGCTCGAGCAGCACGAACTGCGGCAGCCAGCCGCTGCGCGCGCAGGCGCAGCCGCTCTCGATCAGCGCCGACAGGAACTCGTGGCGCAGGAACGGCTGCGGCCCGGCCAGCGCGTTCCATGCGTCGCGGTCGATGCCGGCGAGCGAGTCGACGATGCGGACGCTTTCCAAGTCGCTAAGATACAATGGCCTTTGACACGCGGACTGCGGCAAGCCAGCGCTCGGGAGATTGCGGATGAAGAAGATCGAGGCCATCGTCAAACCATTCAAGCTCGATGAGGTGCGCGAAGCCCTCTCCGAGGTTGGCGTCACCGGCCTGACCGTCACGGAAGTGAAGGGCTTCGGCCGGCAGAAAGGCCACACCGAGCTCTATCGCGGCGCCGAGTACGTGGTCGACTTCCTGCCGAAGGTCAAGATCGAGGTGGTGGTGGCCAACGACCAGGTCGAGCGTGCCATCGACGCCATCGTCAAGTCGGCCCGCACCGGCAAGATCGGCGACGGCAAGATCTTCGTCACGGCGGTCGAGCACGTCGTGCGCATCCGCACCGGCGAGGTGAACGAAGCCGCCGTCTAGTTCTTGAGAAGGACCAGCACCGCGCCGCTGCCGCCCTGGTTGGCCGGTGCCTGGCAGAACGCCAGCACGTCCTCGCGCAACAGCCACTTCCGCAGCAGTCCCTTCAGCACCGGCTCGCGGTGCCGCGAGCCGAGACCCTTGCCGTGGATGATGCGCACGCAGCGCAGATGGCGCCTCTTGCAGTGCTTGAAGAACAGACCCAGCTGCACGGGCGCGTCATGGCGGTTCATGCCATGCAGGTCGAGCTCGTCCTGCACCACCCAGTGTCCGCGGCGGAGCTTGCGCAGCACGTCGCGCCGCAGGCCTTCGCCGAGATAGGAAAGCTCGTCGCCCGATTCGATCGCGTCGTCGAGCGAGACCGGCCCGGCGAGCGACTCGGCGAGCGCTTCGCGCTCATCGGCTAGCCGCTGGCGGGGGAGCGGGGCGGCGCGCCTGCCGGCCGGAACGATCCGGCGCGAGGGCGCGAGGGGCTCGGCGTCGGCGACCGCGCGGCGGAACTCCTCGTCTTCAGGCGGCGAGCCCATCGAGATATTTCTCGGCATCGAGCGCCGCCATGCAGCCGCTGCCGGCGCTCGTCACCGCCTGTCGATAAACGTGGTCCTGCACGTCGCCCGCGGCGAATACGCCGGCGATGCTGGTCGCGGTGGCCATGCCTTCGCTGCCGCCGCGCGTCCGGATGTAGCCGTCCTTCATCTCGAGCTGGCCGCCGAAGATGCCGGTGTTCGGCGTATGGCCGATGGCGACGAACAGCCCCTTCGCCGCGATTTCCCGTTTCGATTCTTTCTTCAGATTCAGGACCCGCACGCCCGTGACGCCGGTGTTGTCGCCCAGCACCTCGTCCACCACCGCGTCGAGCACCAGGCCGATCTTGCCTTCCGCGACGCGCTTCATCAGCTTGTCCTGCATGATCTTCTCGGCGCGGAACTTGTCGCGCCGGTGCACCACCTGGACGTTGCGCGCGATGTTGGCGAGGTACAGCGCCTCCTCGACCGCGGTATTGCCGCCGCCGACCACCACCACGTCCTGGTTCTTGTAGAAGAACCCGTCGCAGGTTGCGCAGGCGGACACGCCTTTGCCCATGAACTTCTGCTCCGAGGGCAGGCCGAGGTAACGCGCCGATGCCCCGGTGGCGATGATGAGCGCGTCGCACGTGTAGGTGGCGGCATCGCCTTCGAGGACGAAAGGCCGCGCGCCGAGCTTGGCGGTATGGATGTGATCGTGAATTAATTCCGTATCGAAGCGCGCGGCGTGGCGCCGGAAGCGCTCCATCAGGTCCGGTCCTTGCACGCCGTCGGCGTCGGCCGGCCAGTTGTCGACATCGGTCGTCGTCATCAGCTGGCCGCCCTGCGCGATGCCGGTGAGGAGCGCCGGGCGCAGGTTGGCGCGCGCGGCATAAACGGCCGCCGTGTATCCGGCCGGACCTGAACCGAGAATCAAAAGGCGGGAATGGCGAGTCGGGCGTGAAGGCATGGTCGGCAAAAATTATAAGGCCCGGTTCTGCTAACATAGATTCACAATAAAGGGGGCGATTCCTGCTATGGCGACGACGGTCTCGACGGCGGTTTTGAAAGCGGTGCCGCTGTTCGCAAGCTTTCCCGACGACCAATTGCGCGTGCTCACGACGATGGTGACGCGCAGGAGCGCGCCGCGCAGCACGACCATCATGGCCGGCGGCGACGCGACCGACTCTCTCTACATCGTGCTTTCGGGGCGCCTGAAGGTGATGATGAGCGACTCCGAGGGCAAGGAAGTGATCCTGACGATCCTCGGCCCCGGCGAATTTTTCGGCGAGATGGGCCTGATCGACGACGAGCCGCGCTCGGCGAGCGTCGTCACCATCGAGCCCTGCGAGCTGCTGTCGATCGCCAAGCGCGACTTCAAGAAGTGCCTGGCGGAGAACTTCGAGATGGCGATGGAAGTGATGCGCGGCCTGGTGCGCCGCCTGCGCGAGGCCGACCGCAAGATCGGCAGCCTGGCGCTGCTCGACGTGTACGGGCGCGTGGCACGCCTGCTGCTCGACATGTCCGAGAACGTGAACGGCGAGAAAGTCGTCACCAAGCGCCTGCCCAAGCAGGACATCGCCAAGATGATCGGCGCATCGCGCGAGATGGTGAGCCGCGTCATGAAGGACCTGCAGACCGGCGGCTACATCGAGATGCGCGGCTCCACCATCGTGTTGCGCGACACGATCATGCTGCCGGAGTAAATTGGCCGCGCTGCACAAGGCAAGCACGGCGGGCGGCTCGGCGCCGCTTCCTGCAAGGCTCGCGGGTCTGGTGCGCGAAGCAAAGTGGCTGCTGCTCGGCGCGGCGTCGCTCTACCTCCTCCTCATCTTCGTCACCTATCACCGCGACGACCCGGGCTGGTCGCATAGCGCCACCGATGCGGTGGCGCGCAATGCCGGCGGCATCGTCGGCGCGTGGCTCGCCGACCTGCTGCTTTTCCTCTTCGGCCTGTCGGCCTACTGGTGGGCGGTGCTTGGCGCCGTCGCGCTCGTCTGGGGATACCGCAAGGTCGACGGCCGCACGGTCGCTTTCGGGCTCGGCGGCTTCGCCGTGCTGCTCCTGGCGAGCGCCTCGCTCGAACGGCTGCGCCTCTACAGCCTCAACGTCGAGCTGCCGCTCGCGCCGGGCGGCGTCATGGGCGACGTCATCGGCAACGCGCTCTCCGTCGGCCTGGGCTTCACCGGCGCGACGCTTCTCCTTCTCGCGCTCGCCGCCGCGGCGTTCAGCCTCTTCGTCGGCGTCTCGTGGCTGCGCATCGCCGAAGCGGTCGGTTCCTTGCTGGAGGCAATAGGGTTGTTCGCGCTGCGGGCCTGGGAGCGGCGCGAAGACCGGCGCCTCGGCGAGCTCGCGCGCGAGGAGCGCGATCTGATCGTCGAAGCGGAGAAGAAGCGCGAAGAGAGCCATCCGCCGCTTCGCATCGAGCCGCCGGTGGCCGAGATCAAGAAGTCCGAGCGCGCGCACAAGGAAAAGCAGGCGCCCCTCTTCGAGGAGCTGCCCGATACGCCGCTGCCGCCGCTCAAGCTCCTCGACGACGCCAAGAACGAGGGCGAGCAGGTCAGCGCCGAGACGCTCGAATTCACCTCGCGCCTCATCGAGAAGAAGCTCTCCGACTTCGGCGTCGCGGTGAAGGTGCTTGCGGCCTATCCGGGGCCCGTGATCACGCGCTACGAGATCGAGCCGGCCGTGGGCGTGAAGGGCAGCCAGATCGTCAACCTGGTGAAGGATCTCGCGCGAGCGCTGTCGGTCGTCTCGATCCGCGTGGTGGAGACGATTCCGGGCAAGTCGTGCATGGGCCTCGAGATCCCCAATCCGCACCGGCAGATCGTGCGCCTGTCCGAGATCCTCGGCTCCGAGGCCTACCACTCGATGAATTCGCCGCTCGCCATCGCGCTCGGCAAGGACATCGCCGGCAACCCGGTGGTCGCCGACCTCGCCAAGATGCCGCACCTGCTGGTGGCCGGCACCACCGGTTCGGGCAAGTCGGTGGCGCTGAACGCGATGATCCTCGCGCTTCTCTACAAGGCCGAGCCGAAGCACATCCGCCTGATCCTCGTCGATCCGAAGATGCTCGAGCTCTCGGTCTACCAGGACATTCCGCACCTGCTGGCGCCCGTGGTGACCGACATGAAGCAGGCGGTGAACGCGCTCGGCTGGTGCGTGGCCGAGATGGACCGGCGCTACAAGCTGATGAGCTGGATCGGCGCGCGCAACCTCTCCGGCTACAACCACAAGGTGACCGAGCAGAAGTACGAGGATCCGTTCACGCTCGAAAGCGCGCAGCCGCAGACGCTCACGCCGCTGCCGCAGGTGATCGTGGTCATCGACGAGCTCGCCGACCTGATGATGGTCGTCGGCAAGAAGGTCGAGGAATTGATCGCCCGCCTGGCGCAAAAGGCGCGCGCGGCCGGCATCCACCTGATCCTCGCCACCCAGCGTCCCTCGGTCGACGTGATCACCGGCCTCATCAAGGCCAATATCCCGGCGCGCATCGCCTTCCAGGTCTCGGCGAAGGTCGATTCGCGCACCATCCTCGACCAGTCCGGCGCCGAGGCGCTGCTCGGTGCCGGCGACATGCTCTACCTGCCGCCCGGCAGCGGCCTGCCGCAGCGCGTGCACGGCGCCTTCGTCGCGGATCACGAAGTGCACAAGGTGGTCGAGCACCTGAAGGCGCTCGCCAAGCCCGAGTACCTGGGCGAAGTGCTCGAGCCGGCCCCGATGGAAGACGCGCTGGGCGGCGCCGGCGGCGAGGGACCCGGCAGCGGCGAGAAGGACCCGCTCTACGATCAGGCGGTCGAGATCGTGCTGCGCACGCGGCGCGCGTCGATCTCGCTCGTGCAGCGGCACCTGCGCATCGGCTACAACCGCGCGGCGCGCCTGATCGAGGACATGGAGCGGGCCGGCATGGTCTCGGCGATGCAGGCCAACGGCAACCGCGAGGTGTTGGTCCCCGCCAAAGCGGAGTAGCTTTCGTCCTATGAAAACCGTCCTGGGCCTCGTCGCCCTTCTCCTGGCATTGAACGCCGGCGCCGCGAGCCTCGAGCGCTACAAGACCTTCCTCAACGGCACGCAATCGGCGCGCGCGGCCTTCGAGCAGAAGGTCTACGACCGCAGCGGCAAGCTCACGCAGGAGTCGCGCGGCAACTTCGTCTTCCAGCGGCCCGGGCGTTTCCGCTGGGTCTACGACAAGCCGGCCGACCAGGTGATCGTCGGCGACGGGCAGCGCGTCTGGATCTACGACCGCCAGCTCAACCAGGTCACGGTGCGCAAGCTCACCGCGGCGCTCGGCTCGACGCCGGCAGCGCTCCTCTCGGGCGGCAGCGGCATCGAGTCCGCCTTCCAGCTTTCGGACGCCGGCGAGCAGGACGGCCTCGAGTGGATGGAGGCGAAGCCGCGCGAGCGCGAAGCGGGCTTCGAGCGCGTGCGCATGGGCTTCAGCGGCGATGGGCTGCAGGCGATGGAGCTCACCGACCACTTCGGCCAGCGCACCGTGCTTCAGTTCTCGAAGCTCGAGCGCAATCCGCACGTCAATCCGGCGGAGTTCCGCTTCGATCCGCCCAAAGGCGCCGACGTCCTCGGAGACAAGTGACACCCAAATCAGGGACAGACCACGTTTTCTCGCGACTGCTGGTCGAAACCGGTGCAAAAAAACGTGGTCTGTCCCTGATTTTGGCCTTGAAGCATGAGTGCTGATCTCTTCGGCAAGGCGGAACCAGTCGCCCCGCTCGCCGACGCGCTGCGGCCGAAATCGCTCGACGAGGTCGTCGGCCAGCAGCACCTCATCGGGGCGGGCAAGCCGCTGCGCCTCGCCTTCGAATCCGGCCGGCCGCACTCGATGATCCTGTGGGGCCCGCCCGGCTCCGGCAAGACCACGATCGCGCGGCTGATGGCGAAGGCATTCAACGCCGAGTTCGTCGCGCTCTCCGCCGTGTTCTCCGGCGTCAAGGACATCCGCGAAGCGGTGCAGGCGGCGCAGGCGCGGCTCGAGCAGTTCGGCCGCCGCACCATCCTCTTCGTCGACGAAGTGCACCGCTTCAACAAGGCGCAGCAGGACGCCTTCCTGCCTTACGTCGAGCAGGGCCTCATCACGTTCGTCGGCGCGACCACCGAGAACCCTTCCTTCGAGGTGAACAGCGCGCTGCTTTCCCGCGCGGCCGTCTACGTGCTGGAACCGCTGCAGGATTCCGATTTGAGGATCCTCCTTCAACGGACCGAGCTGCCGATGGACGAGGCCGCGGAAGCCCGGCTGATCGGCTTTGCCGACGGCGACGCGCGGCGGCTGCTGAATGCGGTCGAGATCCTGAAGAACACCGGCATCGAGAAGATCGACGGCGCGTTCGTCGAGCAGACGCTCGCCAAGAACCTGCGGCGCTTCGACAAGGGCGGCGAGCAGTTCTACGACCAGATCTCGGCGCTGCACAAGGCGGTGCGCGGCTCGCACGCCGACGCTTCGCTCTACTGGCTGGTGCGCATGCTCGACGGCGGCGCCGATCCGCTGTACCTCGGCCGG
>DATDCR010000236.1:0-3629 GCA_036524215.1 Burkholderiales bacterium | reverse complement strand
GAAATCCGCGAGCGGCATCAGCTCGATCGCCGTCACGCCGACGTCTCTTAATTCATTCAATTTCCTGGCAACGGCAGCGTAGGTTCCCTCGGGGGTGAACGTGCCGACATGCAGCTCGTAGATCACCGCCTCCTGCCAGGGGCGATTGCGCCAGCCGGCGTCCTTCCATGCATGGCGCGCCGGATCGATCACCTCGCTCGGCCCATCCACGTCCTGCGGCTGGAAGCGCGAGGCGGGATCGGGCACGAGCGGGCCTTCGTCGATGCGGTACCGGTACAGCGTGCCGGCCGCGCTGTCGGCATCGAAGAGCTCGAACCAGCCGCCGCCCACCGCCTTCAGGGGCTTGATGGTCTGCGAGATGACCAGATCCACGCGCCGCGCCGCCGGGGCCCACAGGCGAAAGCGCACCCCGTCGCCGCGCACCTCGGCGCCGAAGGGCATGGCATGCTTTCGGTTCAACGCTTTTTCCGCGGCCACCAGCGCTCGAGGAACTCCGCCGCCCACTCGCGGCCGCCGAGCCCGAAGGCGAGCGCCAGCGCGAGCACGACGCCGGCGAGGATGATGAGGAAGGTCTGGCGCACGATGTCGCCGCCGACGTTGACCTGGTCGAGCGCGATGAGGACCACGAATGCCAGGATCGCCCAGCGCGCGAGGTTGCCCATCAGGTCGGCGTCCTGCAGGTGCACGTTGCGGAAGTACGCCGTGATGGCGCCGCCGACGAAGCGGGCGAAGTAGGCGCCGAAGACGAGGATCAGCAGCGCGACCAGCACCTTCGGCACGAACAGCAGCACCTGCGAGAGGAGCTCGGTGATGTAGGTGAGCCCGAGCATGTTGAAGCCGACCACCAGCGCCGCGAGGATCACGATCCAGTAGAGCAGCGCGGCGAGGATGTCGGTCGCGTCCATGCCGATGCCGCCGTCGCGCAGGAAGGCGTCGATGCCGGCGCGGTCGGTGAGGACGTGGAAGTTCACCGCGCGCAGGCCGCGCGCCACGGCGAAGCGCACCATCTTCGCGATCATCCAGCCGACCACGAGGACGAGGATGGCGATCAGCAGGCGCGGCAGCAGATCGCCGAGCTGCCGCAGGAAGCCGCGCAGCGGTTCCACCAGCATGACGTCGAGTTCCTGGTTCATGGATTCTCCCTACTTCCCTGCGAGGAGCACGGACAGGCCGCCGAGCGGGATGTGGGCCCAGTCGGGCCGGTTGTTGGTCTCGTAGCGCAGCTCGTAGAGCAGCTTCTCCATCTCGGCGAGCTGCAGCACGCCGCGCATGTCGTCGAAGGATTCGTAGATGCCGCTGCCGGCCGTCGCGGCCGCATAGGCCGCCAGGAACGCCTGGCGGGTCGCGCTTTCCCAGCGCTCGAGCGCAGGGCCAAGACGCTCGACGCCAGGCTCGGTGCTCTCGTGCATCTGCGTCGAGCCGCGCGCGTAGCTGAACGAGCGCAGCATCCCCGCCACGTCGCGCAGCGGCGTGTGCTTGCGGCGCGCCTCGGCGAGCGGGCGCGACGGCTCGCCCTCGAAGTCGATGATGAGGAAGTCGTTGTTGCTGATCAGCACCTGGCCGAGGTGGTAGTCGCCGTGGTGGCGGGTCTTCAGCGCCTTGCCCCGGGGCGCCGCGCAGGCGGCGATGAAGGCGAGGATGCGGGTTCGGCTGGAAAGCACCTCCTTCGTCCTCTCGCTCTTTTCCATGAGCTGGAAGGTCGCCTCCGCCTCTTCGCGCACGCGCGCGCGCCAGGCCTCGAAGTCCTGCACCGTCAGCGCCTCCGGCTCGAAGGCCGGATCGCCGGTGCGCAGGGCGAAGGCCTTGTGCAGCTCGCCGGTGCGGGTCGCCAGCGTCTGGATCAGCGTCAGGTAGGCGCCGTGCATTTCCTCTTCGCGCATGTTCTCGACGATGCGCTCGAGGTACGAAAGCGTGTAGGCCCACGCGTCGCCCTGGTTGGGCACGTACGCCTGCAGCAGCGCGACCGTGCTGCTTTCGCCCTGCTGCGAGAAATATTCGACCGAGCCGGCGAGCGGCACGCAGTTCCTGAAGCGCGCCACCTCGGTGAGGTAGCGTCCGACCTCGAGCTCCGGGTGCACGCCCGGACGCAGGCGGCGGTAGCACTTGAGGAAGACCCGGTCGCCGAGGGTGACCGACGTGTTCGTGCTTTGCGTGTTGAGCGCGCCGAGCGTGAGCGTCGCCACTTCCTCCGGCGCGATCGAGGCGAAGGCGCTGGTGCGCGCGAAGCGCAGCGCGCCGTGCGCGGTCTGCAGGCTGCGGTTCTCGCCGATCGCCTTGACGACGTGGCGGCAGAACGCTTCGTCCGCCATCGCGTCGGCCATGACGCCGACGTTCGCCTGCTGGCGCACGCGCGCCACGGCGAGCGCCGACAGCGCGCGCATCTGGTCCTCGTCGTCTTCCCAGCCGAGGGCGAGCGGCAGGAAGTAATCGCACTCGCGCACGTTGATGAAGGTGAGGAGCCAGCTGATGCCGCCGACGTCCCACACGGCGGAGTCCTTCAGCACCGCGCGGCCGACCGCCTGCCCCTTCTGCCCGTACCAGCGCTGCACGCCGATGAACTTCGGCAGCACCTCCGCCTCGAGCCGCCGGTGCATCTGCTCCGCCATGCCGATGCGCCACGGCACCACCTTGTCGCGGAAGAAGCTGGTCCAGCCGTCGAAGAGCACGAGCACCGGCGCTTCCTCGTCGACCAGCATCTGCTTGTGCCAGTCGGGCGCGGCGACGTCCTTGGAGAGGCGGAACCAGTAGAAGCCGTGCGCCGGCAGCGTGAGCAGATAAGGCAGGTCGCCGATCGGCGGGAAGGCGGTGCGGCCGAGCATCTCGACCGGCACGCGGCCCTTGAAGCGCTTGAGGTCGAGCTCGACCGGCTGCGCCGCGCGCGCCAGGTTCGCCACGCAGAGGATGGCTTCATCCCCCAGTTCCCTCAGGTACGCCAGCACCTTGCGATTTCCGGGCAGGAGGAAGGTGAGCCGCCCGCGGCCGAACGCCTGGCTCGTCCTGCGGATCGCGAGCATGCGCTTGGTCCAGTTGAGCTGCGAGCTCGGGTCGCGCTGCTGCGCCTCGACGTTCACCGCCTCGTAGCCGTAGATCGGATCCATGATCGGCGGCAGGTACAGGCGCTGCGGATCGGCGCGCGAGAAGCCGGCGTTGCGATCGGGGCTCCACTGCATGGGCGTGCGCACGCCGTTGCGGTCGCCGAGGTAGATGTTGTCGCCCATGCCGATCTCGTCGCCGTAGTAGATGATCGGCGAGCCCGGCATCGAGAGCAGCAGGCTGTTCATCAGCTTGATGCGCTCGAAGTCGTTCTCCATCAGCGGCGCGAGGCGGCGGCGGATGCCGAGGTTGATGCGCGCCTGCGTGTCGGCCGCGTACATGCGCCACATGTAGTCGCGCTCCTTGTGCGTCACCATCTCGAGCGTCAGCTCGTCGTGGTTGCGCAGGAACACCGCCCACTGGGCGTTGTCCGGAATCGGCGGCGTGTGCTGGAGGACCTCGACGATCGGGAAGCGTTGCTCGAGCCGGATGGCCATGAAGAGCCGCGGCATGAGCGGGAAATGGAACGCCATGTGGCTGGCGTCGCCGGCGCCGAAGTAGGCCACGGCGTCCTCCGGCCACTGGTTGGCCTCGGC
>DATDCR010000235.1:0-10223 GCA_036524215.1 Burkholderiales bacterium | reverse complement strand
ACCCGCAAGCGTTCCAGGCGATGGCCGCCAACGCTCAGGCGTTCCAGGCGATGGCTGCGAATGCGCAGGCGATGCAGGCGCTCGCGGCCAGTCCGCAGGCATGGCAGGCGATGGCGGCGAACCCGAAAGCCTTCATGGCCTTTGCCGCCGCGCCGCAGGCTTTCTCCGCAATGGCGGCGAACCCGCAGGCGATGCAGGCGCTCGCCGCGAGCCCGCAGGCTTTCGCCTCGGCCGCCCAGGCGAGCATGGCGTCGCAATCGAAGTAAGGCCAGAACAAGAACTGTCGTAGCATCAGCCGCCGGCCTTGTGCCGGCGGTTTCGTTTTGGGGGGGAGGGAGCGCATTCGCTGGCTAGTCCTGTGGTTGGGGATCACAACCGCTGCGCACGCGGCTGCGCAGAGCCCGCTCGGGCTTTCGTTCGTCGAGACGAAAGACCTGCGGCTCGTCTATTTCGATCCGACGCTGACCTATCTCACGCCGCACGTGGTGCGCACGTTCACGAATGCGCTCGCCTGGCAGCGGCGCGTGATGGGCTGGGAGCCTTACGAGCGCACGACGGTGCTCCTCAAGGACTTCTCCGACTACGGCAACGCATCCGCGGTGCCGCTGCCGCGCAACACGCTGCGCTTCGACATCGCGCCGGTGTCCTACGCCTTCGAGACCTACTCGGCGAGCGAGCGCCTCTACTCGATGATGAACCACGAGCTGACGCACGTCGCCACGACCGACATCTGGTCCGGGCAGGACCGCAGGTGGCGCGAGCGCTTCGGCGGCAAGGTGTTTCCGCAGGCGCCGCATCCGGAGACGCTGCTCTACAGCTACCTCACCGTGCCGCGCTTCACCGTGCCGCGCTGGTACGCGGAAGGCGCGGCGGTGTTCATGGAGACGTGGATGGGCGGCGGCCTGGGCCGCGTCCAGGGCGGCTTCTACGAGATGGTGTTCCGCGCCATGGTGCGCGACGGCGCGCATTTCTACGATCCGCTCGGCCTCGACTCGCGCGGCACGCGCATCGACTTCCAGCTCGGCGCCAACGCCTACCTCTATGGCACGCGCTTCTTCACCTGGCTCGGCTACACGCATGGGCCCGAGAAGGTGATCGCCTGGCTGCGGCGCGACGATGCGGGCAAGCGCCACTATGCCGACCAGTTCGAGCACGTGTTCGGCATCACGCTCGAGCGCGCGTGGCAGGACTGGATCGCCTTCGAGCGCGATTTCCAGCAGAAGAACCTCGCGCAGGTGCGCCAGCAACCGATCACGCCTTACCGGCAGCTCGTGCACACCGCCGTGGGCTCCAGCTCGCGCGCCTTCTACGACAACGGCATCCTCTACGGCGCCTTCGACTACCAGGGCGTCGTCGCGCACATCGGCGCGCTCGATACGCGCGACGGCAGCGTGCGCCGCCTGGTCGACCTGAAGGACACGCTGCTCTACAAGGTGACCTCGCTCGCCTGGGATCCGAAGAGCCGCACGCTCTTCTACGCCAACGACCATCACGCCTTTCGCGACGTGATGGCGCTCGACGTCGACAGCGGCAGGGAAACGCGGCTGCTCGAGGACGCGCGCATCGGCGAGCTCGTCTTCAACGCGACCGATCGCTCGCTCCTCGGCATCCGGCACGAGAACGGGCTCGCCACCCTGGTGCGCATTGCGTATCCGTACAAGGAATGGAACCAGGTGCATACGTTCCCGTACGGCGTGGTGCCCTACGACCTCGACGTCTCGCCGGACGGGCAGCTCCTTTCAGCCTCCGTGAGCGAAGTCGGCGGCGACCAATACCTGAGAGTGTGGGGACTGGAGCGGGTCGGGGCGGGCGACCTGAAGCCGAAGTCCGAGTTCAAGTTCGGCCAGTCGGTGCCGGAGACCTTCGTCTTCTCGCCCGACGGGCGCTCTCTCTACGGCTCGAGCTACTACACCGGCGTGTCGAACATCTTCCGTTACGAAGTGGCGACGGGCGACGTGGAAGCGGTGTCCAATGCCGAAGCGGGATTCTTCCGGCCGGTGCCGCTCGCCGATGGCCGGCTGGTCGTGCTGCATTACACCGCCGACGGATTCGTGCCGGCACTCATCGAGCCGCGGCCGCTGAAGGACGTGAGCGCGATCACCTTCCTCGGCGCCGAGCTCGCCGCGAAGCACCCGCTGGTCACGACATGGAACGCGCCGCTGCCTGCTGGCGTGGACGAGGAGCCCCGCGTCACCGCGCAGGGCGCCTACCTGCCGCTCAGGCAGCTCGGCTGGCAGAGCGCCTATCCGGTGCTGCAGGGCTACAAGAAGCATTGGGGCCTCGGCGCGCACGCACACATCGATGATCCGCTCGGCCTCGCGAGCATCGGCATCACCGCGGCCTTCACGCCTTCGCAGGACCTGCCGGGCAACGAGCGCGGCCACGTCGACGTGCGCTACCGCTATCTCGACTGGCACGCCGGGGCGGCCTGGAACCGCTCGGACTTCTACGACCTCTTCGGGCCCACGATCCGCAGCCGGCGCGGCTTCCAGGCGAACGTCGGCTACGACCACGCGCTCATCTTCGACGAGCCCCGCCGCCTGGACTTCAAGTCGGACCTTACCTACTACAACAACCTCGACGTCCTGCCGGAGGCGCAAAACGTCGGCGCCACGGCGAAGCGGCTGGTCACCGGCGAAGCCGGCCTGTATTTCACCGATACCCGGCGCTCTCGCGGCGCCGTCGACGACGAGAAGGGCGTGCTGGGCAATCTCGTGCTGTCGACCAACTACGCCAACGACAAGGCGATTCCGCAGCTGCGCGGCGGCCTCGACTTCGGCGTGCCGCTGCCCCTGGGCCACTCCTCGATCTGGCTGCGCAATGCGGCCGGCGTGGCGCACGGCGAGCGCGCGGATCCGTACGCGAATTTCTTTCTCGGCGGCTTCGGCAACAACTACGTCGATGCGCGCGGCGAGAAGCGCTATCGCGAGTACTACGCGCTGCCCGGCTTCGAGCTGAACGAGATCAGCGGGCGCAGCTTCACGCGCCACATGCTCGAGGCGAACCTGCCGCCGTACCTCTTCGAATCGATCGGCACGCCGGCGTTCTACCTGGCATGGGTGCGGCCGGCGCTGTTCGCGACGGCGCTATGGACCGACCCGGCCGATGCGGCGCAGCGCGGCCGCTACGGCAACGCCGGCGCGCAGCTCGACCTGCGCTTCAGCGTATTGCACTGGTACGAGATGACGCTCTCGCTCGGCTATGCCGTGGGCTACCGCGGCGGCGTGCGGGCGGGCGACGAATGGATGGTCTCGCTCAAGATCATGTGATGGACAGGCTCCTGCACCCGCTGCTCGGCCTCGCTCCGGTGCTGTGCTTCCTCGCCGGCCTCGTGCTGCTCGACAGCTACAAGCTCGTCAGGCTGCGCGCGCTCGTCGGCCTGGTGATCGCCGGCATGGCGGCGGCCGGCGTCGCCTACGTCATCAACGGCACGCTGCTCGGTCATTTCGACTTCAGCACCTACACGCGCTACCTGGCGCCAGTGGTCGAGGAGCTCCTGAAGGCGCTGGTGATCGTGGCGCTGATTCGCACGCATCGCATCGGCTTCCTGGTCGATGCCGCGATCTGCGGCTTCGCGCTCGGCACCGGCTTCGCCCTGGTCGAGAATCTGCTTTATCTCGAGTTCGCGCACGACGCCGGCACCGGCGCCTGGCTGGTGCGCGGCTTCGGCACGGCGATCATGCACGGCGGCGCCACTGCCATCTTCGCCCTGATCGCGCTCGCCATGGTCGAGCGCGGCTGGCGCGCGTTCATCCCGGGCTTCGTCATCGCGGCGCTGCTGCATTCCGTGTTCAACCATTTCTTCTTCTCGCCGCTCGCCTCGACGGTCGGTGTCGCGGTGCTGTTTCCGCTGCTTCTCAACGCGGTGTTCGCGCGCAGCGAGGCCGCGGTAGGCGACTGGCTCGGCAAGGGCTTCGATGCGGACGCGGAAATGCTGGAGCTCATCAATTCCGGCAGGCTTTCCGACTCACCCGTCGGTCGCTACCTCCACGCGCTGAAGGACCGCTTCAAGGGGCCGGTGGTCGCCGACCTGCTGTGCTACCTGCGCCTGCACACCGAGCTCGCGCTGCGCGCGAAGGGCATCCTGATGATGCGCGAAAGCGGCTTCGACGTTCCCGTCGACGAGCCGACCCGGGAGAAATTCGCCGAGCTCCGCTACCTGGAAAAGAGCGTCGGCCGGACCGGACTGCTCGCGCTCCAGCCGATGCTCCACATGAGCAACAAGGATCTCTGGCAGCTCTACATGCTCGGCAAGTAGCCGAGCGTCAGGGCAGCGGTCGGATCATGCGGTCGGCGCTCAGCTCGACGCGCGTGCCGCGGCGAAACTCGTTGCTGTCCGTGTCGATGTACTGCACGCCGCCGTTGTCCATGCGGATGACGAGACGGTTCAGCCGGTTCGCCGAGCTGCTCGGCACGCCCACGGGCGGCTCGGGCCGATCGGTGGCCGAGGTCCCGGCGGGATGCGCGGATGCGCCGGTCGCGGTGCCGCCGCTGGCGGAGCTCAGCGGCCCCGGCGTCAGCATCACGCGCTCGACGGTGCCGGTGCCCGGGCGAAATTCCATTGCCTGGGGCACGATCGGCGCTGCGTGCGCGAGAGTCGACGTCTCCGATGGATAGGGAGCGGCGCACGCGGCGAGCGCCGTCACGGCGATGACGGAAAGGGGAAGGGCGATTCTGGTCATTTCGGCGTCCTCCAGTGGGATTAAGCGGAGGAACCGAAGCAATCGGCGCGCCTACTTCGGCGTCTCGATGGTCTGCGGCACGCGGATCTTGCGGTCTTCCGATGGAACCGTCGCGCCGCCGGCGGCGCTGCGCTCCTTGCGCAGGCATTCCTCGCGCAGCGAGCCGGCGAGGTCGTAGCAGCGCTCGATCCGCTCGCGCGTCGTGCCGTTGCCGATGTCCTTGTTCGGCACCCCGGCGCTTTCGCCCGGCACGATCGGCTGGCCGCCGGTGATCGCGCCCTCGGAGGGGCTGCTCCCGCTCTGGCTCATCCCGGGCGGCGTCGTGCCGCGCACGCTGTCGCCGGTGCTCTGCGCGAACGCGGTCCCGATCGCTAACGGGAAGGACAGCGCGCACAGGATCTGGAGTGTTTTCATGAGCAAGCCTCCTTCAGTCCGGCAGGATGTCGCCGGCGTTGGTGAGCAGCACGTTGTCGCCGACCTTGAACTCCGGCTTGTCGACGTCGCGATATTGCAGCGTGCCGTCGGCGAGCCGCACGGCGATCCGGTAGACCGGCCGCGCGCTTTCCTTCGCTGCCGGCCCCGAGCCGCCCGCCGCCGCTGAGCGTTCCGCAACCCGCACTTCGCTCACGCTCTCCACGACGCCGTAGCCGGGACGCATCTCGCTTCCAGCGATCGGCTTGACGACCGGCTCGCCGGCGCTCGCGCATCCGGCCAGGAGGGCGATCACGAGCACTGGGGTCTTTCCGGCCATGAATAGAGGGACTGCCCGCCGGTGCCTTCGGTTCCGATGCTCTCCGGAGGATTGACTGCACTGCAAGATTGACACCGCGAGAAAGCGCAGCGAAGCTAGCCGCGCCATCCAGAGGAGGAGGCCCGATGCTCAAGCGTTCGCTTGCCGTTGCTGTCGCTTCACTGTTCGTAGCCGTGGGTGCGCAGGCCCAGGCGCCCGCCACCAAGACCATCAAGGTGCAGTCGAGCTGGCCGGCGAGCCTGACGATCCAGGATCACCTGCGCATCCTCGCCGATCGCGTCGACAAGCTCACCGCGGGCTCGCTCAAGATCGACGCCATGCCCGCGGGCCAGATCGTGCCCGCGTTCGAGGTGCTCGACGCCACCAGCAAGAAGGTGATCGACGGCTGGCACTCGATCTCGTACTACTGGGTGGGCAAGAGCCCGACCGCCGCGCTCTTCGCCGGACCGCCGGGAGGCCCGTTCGGCATGGATCACATGGATTACCTCGGCTGGCTCTACGTCGGCGGCGGCCTCGACATGTGGCGCGACTTCTACCAGAACGAGCTCAAGCTGCCGGTGATCGTGTGGCCGGCGCACCCGTCGAGCCCGCAGGCCTTCGGCTGGTTCAAGAAGCCGCTGAAGAGCGTGGCCGACTTCAAGGGCATGAAGTGCCGGCAGACCGGCCTCAACGCCGAGATCTACGCCAAGCTCGGCCAGAGCGTCGTCAACATGGCCGGCGGCGAGATCGTGCCGGCCGCGCAGCGCGGCGTGATCGACTGCGCGGAATGGGTCGGCGGCGTGGAAGACCTGCGCCTGGGCCTGCCGACGGTCTTCAAGTACCACTACACGCCCGGCATGCACGAGAACAACTCGATCGGCGAGTTCGGCATGCACCTCGACGTGTGGAAGAGCCTCAACCCGGCGCAGCAGCAGGCAGTGCAGTCGGCGATCAACGATGCCTTCATCAGCTGGCTCACGCGCTGGCAGAAGCAGAACGCCGACGCGATCGAGGAGATGATCAAGAAGCACGGCGTGCAGATCCGCCGCACGCCGCCGGACATCCTGATCGCCTCGCTCAAGGCCTGGGACGAAGTGGCGGCGGAGAACTCGGCGAAGAGCCCGACCTTCAAGAAAGTCTACGAGTCGCAGCGCGCGTACGCCGCCAAGGTCGTGCCGGCGAAGCGCTACATGTTCCCGCCGTACTCCTTCGCCGCCAATTACTACTGGCCGGCCGACGGCGCGCCGGGCGCCAGCAAGAAGGGCGCGGCGAAGCCGTAGGTCAGCGGGGATTCTGCGGCGGCGGCGCGCTCGGCGGCTCGGCGCGCCGCGTCGCTCCGGTCGCCGCGCTGCGCTCTTCGCGCAGGCATTGATCGCGCGGCTCGCCGAAGAGCTCCTTGCAGCGGCCGATCGCAAGGTCGCTCTGCGCGCCCTGCGTTTCCGGCGTGCGCGCCGGCGCCGCCTCGTGTTCCTTCACGCGCGAATCCTGCTTTGCCGCATCGGCGTCGGGCATGGGGCGTGTTTCGCCGAGCCCGGGCGTTTGCGCGAGGGCCGCGCCGCAGAGCGCGAGCGCGATCACGCCGATTGGAATGCGCAACGCCAACATGTATTCCGCGCAGCAATCTTCGCTCCATGGTCGGGCCGCCCCTGACGCTCATGCCCGACACGGCGTAGCCGTTGCTTTCCAACACGTCGCGGCATTTTGCGCTTTCCAACGCACACGTTCGTCGCTACGCTTTGTGTGCAACCTGCGGAGGAGCAAAACAATGAATGCGTCGATCGTCTCGCGTACCTTGGCGTTGATTCCCGAACGCGTTTCCCGCCAGCAGATGGGCAGCAGCTTCAATCCGGCCGCGAGCGGCGGCGCCCATCCGGAACGCGTCGCGCACCTGGCGCAGTTCCTCGAATGGCTCGGACCCCTTCGCGAAGTGACGAAAGACGATCTGCGCGTGTTCGGCCTTTTGAATTCGTACGGCAGGCCGGCCATCGCGCCCGTCGAAGACGACGACATCGACCTGTCGGCGGAGATGGGGGCGGAAAGCGCAGCCGACGACGATGCCGTGGCCCAGACGGTCGAGCCTCGCCTGGAGGATCGCGTCGTCTAGACGCTCGTGCGCCGCAGCAGGCGGCATGGCGCTTGCAGCTTCCACGGTGTCCTATCAACCGTTGGAGGCACAGATGCTTAGCTGGGCGATTGGCTTCTTCATCGTGGCGATCCTTGCCGCGATCCTCGGCTTCACCGGCGTCGCCGGTGCGGCGGCCGGGATTGCCAAGGTGCTGTTCTTCCTGTTCCTGATCGCGTTCGTGGTGTCGCTCATCATGGGCTACCGAGGCCGCGGCACAACCCGCACGGACCTGTAGCTTTACCCTCAAGTCAATCGGGGTCGGGGCGAGTTAGTGCCCTGACCCCGAACTGTTTTTGTGATCCCATCGGCGGATTGCGGTGGCCCACGCCGCCTCGCATAGTGGGCGCCTCTAAAACGTCGGAGGTTTGCATGAGGTTCATCCAATCCGTATTTTTCCTGGTCGCGGCGGCGCTCGCGCTCGCCGTCGGCGCCGCCTATGCCGAAGACAAGATCGGCAAGGATGCGAACGATCCGGGCTTCCATGCGCTCGACAAGAACAAGGACGGCTCGATCTCCAAGTCCGAGGCGAAGGCCAATCCCGAGCTGTCGAAGAAATTCAAGCAGGCCGACAAGAACAACGACGGCAAGCTCTCGCGTATCGAGTACCTCGAGGCGATGACCAAGCAGGACGCGCACACCGCCAAGAACAAGGCGGAAAACGCGATCGAGCGCCACAAGGACAAGGACGCGAGCACCGGCAGCACCGCGCCGCGCAAATAAGCTGTAGCCGCCTTCCCGCGCCCCATAATGCCGTAGCGGCTCGCGGCTAGTCCCGCAGCCGTTTGCGGCCATTAGGGAGGCGCGATGGAAGGCAGGCTGCAGCGCATGAAGTGGCTGGCGACGGGGCTGCTCGTCGTCGCCGGCATCGTCTACGCGGCGGCGGAGTTCCTGCGGCCGCGCTACCCCTGGCTCTACTACGTAGCCGTCACCGCCGAGGCGTCGATGGTCGGCGCCATCGCCGACTGGTTCGCGGTGACGGCGCTCTTCCATCACCCGTTCGGGCTGCGCTTCATCCCGCACACCGCGATCATCCCGCGCAACAAGCAGCGCATCGCGGTCGGCCTGTCGCAATTCATCCAGACCAATTTCCTCACCAGCGCGGCGATCGTGCAGCGCATCCGCGACTTCCAGCCTGCGCGCACGCTGTACGGCTGGCTGCTGCGGCCGCAGAACGCCGAGGCCGTGGCGGACTACGTGACGCGTGTCACCGCCTACGCGCTGAAGGCGATGGACGACGAGCGCGTGCGCAATTACCTGCAGCAGGCGATCGCGCGGCGGCTGAAGAACGCCGACGTCTCCGGCGCGGCCGCGCAGCTGCTCGACATCCTCACCGAGAACAAGCGCCACCACGAGCTCCTCGACGCGGCGCTGCGCGGCCTCGACGAGCTGCTGGCGCGGCCGCAGACGCAGGCCTACATCGCCGCCGAGGTCGCCAAGAGCGCGCCGCTGATCAAGCGCATGAGCGACTGGTTCCACCTCAACCTCGACGAGCACGCCGCGCTGAAGATCGTCGAGGTGGCGGTGCAGAAGATCTCCGAGGTGCGCCAGAACGAGGACCACGAGCTGCGCAAGCGCTTCGACAGCTTCGTCGCCGATTTCATCCGCAAGCTGAAGAACGACGAGGCGCTGCGCCGGCGCGTGGAGAAGCTGCGCGACGAGGCGCTCGAGAGCCCCGCGCTCGGCCGCTACATGGGCGGGCTGTGGGACGAGCTGCGCAACTGGCTCGCCGCCGAGTACGACCGCCGGCCGACCTCGCTCCACCAGCGCATCACGGCGATGCTGGAATCGATCGGCCAGACGCTGCGCGACGAGCGCGAGATCCAGGCCTGGATCGACGAGCAGATCCTCAAGGCGGCGCCGGCGCTGGTCGAGGAGCACCGCGCCAAGATCGGCCGCTTCGTCGAGGACCAGATCATGAGCTGGCAGGAAGCGAAGCTGGTCGGCGAGCTCGAGCGCCACATCGGGCCGGACCTGCAGTACATCCGCATCAACGGCACGCTGGTCGGCGGCCTTGCCGGCCTGATCATCGCCGCGCTGACCCAGCTCGCGAGGTAGGAATGTAAGTTGCTCGAGGCTTCCTCCAACAATCACAGGAGGCCAAATGGCAGGATTTACCGAAAGGCGCGTGGCACAAGACCGCTCGATGATTCCCCCGGCCGGCGATCGCCGGCGGAGCGGGGTCGCCTATTCCGGCCGCGATGCCAACCGCGATCCGATCACCGGAGCGCCGGGCGCGCATCCCGTGGGGACGGGGCTGGGCGCGGCGGCAGGCGGCATGGCAGCAGGCGCCGCCGCCGGCAGCGTGGCAGGTCCGATCGGCGCCGCCGCGGGCGCGGCGATTGGCGCAGTGGTCGGCGGCCTCGCCGGCAAGGGCATCGCCGAGCGCATCGATCCGACCGCCGAGGAAGCCTACTGGCGCACGCAGTACGCGCGCGAGCCGTACTACGAGCGCGGCTATACCTTCGACGATTACTACCCGGCGTATCGCACCGGCTGGGAAGGCCGCGCGCGCTACGAGGGACGCACCTACGATCAGGTGGAGCGGGACCTGCAGCGCGACTACCAGCGCAACCGCGGCAGCTCCCAGCTCGACTGGTCGCGCAACCGCCACGCCGTGCGCGCGGCCTGGGAGCGCTTCGACGTCCCGGACAACGACATCGAGCGCAGTCAATAAAAATTCGGGGTC
>DATDCR010000234.1:0-14898 GCA_036524215.1 Burkholderiales bacterium | reverse complement strand
CTCCTTCTCGTCCTCGGACAGCACCGCGCGCGCCGAGGCGAGCGGCTGCAGGATCAGGTCCTTCACCTCGATGCCGCAGCGGCGCACGCACTTGATGATGTTCTGCGCGGCCGACACCGCGCCGGTCACGATGTGCACCTTCACCTCGAGCCGCACGCCCGACATGCCGATCGGCTCGCGTACGTCCTCCTGGCCGTCGATGATGAACTCCTGCCGCAGCACGTGGAGGATCTGCTGGTCGGTCGGAATGTTGACCGCGCGCGCCGTTTCGATCGCGCGCTCGACGTCGAGCGGCCCGACCTCGCGCTCCTTCACCGCCACCATGCCGGTGGAGTTGAAGCTGCGGATGTGGCTGCCGGCGATGCCGACGTACGCGGACGCGATCTTGCAGTCGGCCATCAGCTCCGCCTCCTCGAGCGCGCGCTGGATGGCGGCGACGGTGGCCTCGATGTTGACCACCACGCCCTTCTTCAGACCCTTGGACTCGTGCGATCCCATGCCGAGGATCTCGAGCCGGCCGTCCGCGCCGAGCTCGGCGGCGAGGCAGGCCACTTTCGAGGTGCCGATATCGAGGGCGACCACCAGGTTCTTGTTCTCTTTTGCCATCAGCCCTTCACTCGCAAGGCGAAACCGTTGGGATAGCGCAGGTCCACCACCTCTCTGGGCTGCGCCTTCCATTGCGGCGAGGTGGCAAAGGCCCGGATGAAGCGCTGCAGGCGTTGCTCGGCGAGATCGCCGTCGCGGCCCAGCGTGATCTGCAGGCCGTTGGCGAGACGAAGCTGCCAGGCGTGCCGCGCGCTCAGGATGACCCTTTCGATCGGGCTGCCGAGCGGTTCGACCAGGCGCGTAAAGCGCGCGTAGCGCCGGGCCACTTCGCCTTCGGTTCCCGGCGGGCCGACGAAAAGCGGAAGCGCCCCGTCCACGGCGCCGGTGAAGCGCTCGCCGCGCGTGTTGACGAGCGCGTCGGCGCCCCAGCGTGCGAGCGCCACGTGCTCGTCGAGCGAAATCTCCAGGCGATCCGGCCACACGCGCCGTACCGAGGCGCTGCGCACCCATGGCAACTGCTCGAGCGCGGCGCGCAACTCGGCGATGCTGGCGGCGAAGAAGTTGCCGCGCGCATGGCGCGCCACCACGGCTTGCACGTCCGCCGGCGACACGTGCGTCACTGGCGTGCGCAGCTCCACGGCGCGCACCGGGAAGAGCGAAGAATGAAGCAGCCAGTACAGCGCCGCGAGCAGGCAGGCGAGCGTCACCAGCCCGACCAGGAATCCGGCCGCCGCATTGAGCAGGCGCGGGCTATCCCACATGCGCGCCCTCCAGGATGCGGATGCACAGGTCCTCGTATGACAAGCCCACCGCGCGCGCCGCCATCGGCACCAGCGAGTGATCCGTCATGCCGGGCGACGTATTGATCTCCAGAAGGTAAGGCCGTCCCTGGCGATTGAGCATCAGGTCGACGCGTCCCCATCCCTCGCAGCCAAGGGTGCGGAATGCCTTCATGCAGAGTGCCTGCACTTCGCTTTCCTTTTTCGCGGAAAGCCCCGACGGAATCAGGTAGCGGGTATCGTCGGCGACGTACTTTGCTTCGTAATCGTAGAAGTCGCGCGGCGTTTCGAGTTTGATGATCGGCAGTACCTGCTCGCCGAGGATGCCGACCGTCAGCTCGGTGCCTTCGACGAACTTCTCGGCGATCACGATGCGGTCGTAGTTCGCGGCGAGCGCGTACGCCTCGTCCAGATCGCCGGCCTTGCGCACCTTCGACATGCCGATCGAAGACCCTTCGCTCGCCGGCTTCACCATGAGCGGAAGGCCAAGCTTCTTCGCTACCGCACGCAGATCCGTGTCCTTCTCGAGGAGCGCGTAAGCCGGCGTGGGCAGTCCCTCCGCCTGCCAGATCCGCTTCGTGCGCAGCTTGTCCATGGCGAGCGCGGAGGCCAGCACACCGCTGCCGGTATAGGGAATGCCGAGCCACTCTAGGATGCCCTGCACGGTGCCGTCCTCGCCGAAGCGTCCGTGCAGCGCGATGAACACGCGCTCGAACCGCTCTTTGACCAGTGCCTCGAAGTCGCGCTCCTTTGGGTCGAAAGCATGGGCGTCGACGCCGCGGCTGCGCAGCGCCTTCAGCACCATGCCGCCGCTCTTCAGCGACACCTCGCGTTCCGCCGATTTGCCGCCCAGCAGCACGGCGACCTTGCCAAAGTTCATTGCGCTTCTCCGACGATGCGCACTTCCGTCTGCAAAACCACGCCTTTCATCTGGTAGACCATGCGCTGGATGTGCTGGATCAGCCATTCGATATCCGAGGCGCGCGCCGCGCCGCGCGGGTTGACGATGAAATTCGCGTGCTTCTCCGAGACCCGCGCGGCGCCGCGCGCGAAGCCCTTCAGGCCGCACGACTCGATCAGCCGCGCGGCATGATCGCGCGGCGGATTGCGAAACACGCTGCCGGCGTTCGGCAGGCCGAGGGGCTGGGTCGCGATGCGTCGCGACAGGAGCTCCTTCATCACCGCGCGGGAGGTCTCGCCGTCGCCCTTGTGCAGGCGGAACCAGGCGGCCGCGAACCACTCTTCCCGCGCCGGATTCGGCGCGCAATGCCGGTATGCGATTTCGAAGTCCTGCTTGCTTCGCTGCACCAGGGCGCCGCTGCGATCGATCGTCATCACCTTTTCCACGATGTCCCAGGTCTCGCCGCCGTAGCAGCCTGCGTTCATGGCGAGCGCGCCGCCGACGCAGCCCGGGATGCCGGCGAGGAACTCGGCGCCTTCGAGATCGTGCAGCGCGGCGAAGCGCGCGACCTTCGGGCTGGCCACGCCGGCCTGCGCATAGATCAGCTCGTCTTCCATGTGCGGGCGGTGTGCGGCCGCATGGGTCAGCACCACCGTGCCGCGCCATCCGCCGTCGCGAACCAGCAGGTTGGAGCCGAGGCCGACGAACAGCAGCGGCTCGTCCGGTGGCAGCTGCGGCAGAAAAGCCGCCATGTCCTCCAGATCCGCCGGGATATAGAAGCGGTCGGCCTTGCCGCCGGCGCGCCAGGTGACGTGTCGGCCCATCGGCTCATCCGATCTGAGTTGGCCGCGCAGTCCCTGGAATTGCAGCGCTTCGGCCATGTTCATGTCAGCTGCGCGGCGACGTTGCCGATGGAGCCAGCCCCCATCGTCAGCACGACGTCGCCGTCGCGCGCCACGCGGCGGATCGCGGCAGGCATTTCGCCGATCTCTTCGATGAACACCGGCTCGACCTTGCCGGCGACCCGCAGCGCCCGCGCCAGCGAGCGCGCGTCGGCGGCGACGATCGGGGCTTCGCCCGCCGCGTAGACCTCCGCCAGCAGGACGACGTCGGCCGTGGACAGCACCTTGACGAAATCCTCGAACAAGTCGCGCGTGCGTGTGAAGCGGTGCGGCTGGAACGCGAGGACGATGCGGCGGCCGGGATAGGCGCCGCGCGCCGCGGCGAGCGTGGCCGCCATCTCCGCCGGATGGTGGCCGTAGTCGTCGATCAACGTGAACGCGCCGCCGCCTTCGAGAGCAATGTCGCCATAGCCCTGGAACCGCCGGCCGACGCCGCGGAACTCCGCCAGGGCCTTGAGGATCGCGCCGTCGCCCACGCCGAGCTCGTCGGCGACCGCTATCGCGGCGAGCGCGTTCAGCACGTTGTGCCGGCCGGGCAGGTTGAGCACGACATCGAGCGTCCGCCCGCTCGGCCGCCGCAGCCGGAAGCGCATGCGCGGCCCATCCGGCTCGATGCTCTGCGCCCGGATGCTGCAATCGTCCGTCGTCCCGTACGTGACGACCGGCTTCGAGATCAGCGGCAGGATCTCCCGCACGTTCGCATCGTCGGCACAAAGGATCGCCGCACCGTAGAAAGGCAGGTTCTGCAGGAACTGGACGAACGCCTGCTTGAGGCGCGGGAATTCCTGCCCGTAGGTGTCCATGTGGTCGGCATCGATGTTCGTCACCACCGCGATGACGGCATGCAGGTGCAGGAACGAAGCATCGGACTCGTCCGCTTCCGCAACGATGAAATCGCCGCTGCCGAGGCGCGCATTGCTGCCGGCGGCATTCAGGCGCCCGCCGATCACGAAGGTGGGGTCGAGGCCGCCTTCCGCGAGCACGCTCGCGACGAGGCTGGTCGTCGTCGTCTTGCCGTGGGTGCCCGCGATCGCGACGCCCTGCTTCAGGCGCATCAGTTCGGCGAGCATCAGCGCGCGCGGCACCACCGGGATGCGGCGCTCGCGAGCGGCGACGACTTCCGGGTTGTCCGATTGCACGGCGGTCGAGACGACCACCGCATCGGCGCCTTCCACCTGCTCGGCGCTGTGCCGAAGGAAGACTTTGGCGCCCACCGCAGCGAGCCGCCGCGTCGCGGCGTTGGCGGCGAGATCCGAGCCGCTCACCTGGTAGCCGAGATTGGCGAGCACTTCAGCGATGCCGGACATGCCGGCGCCGCCGATGCCCACGAAGTGGATGCGCCGCACCTTGTGCTTCATCGGGCGCTCATTTCGCTAATTCCATGCAGCGTTGGGCGACCACGCGCGCAGCGTCCGGCTTGCCGAGGGCACGGGCCTTGCGCGCCATTTGCAGCAGCGCGGCGCGATCGAGGCTGCGCACGAGCTCGGCCAGCTTGTCCGCCGTGAGCTCGCGTTGCGGCAGGAGAATCGCCGCGCCGCGCTCGGCGAGGAAGCGAGCGTTCGCCGTCTGATGGTCATCGACAGCGAACGGAAACGGCACGAGCACGCTCGCCATGCCACCGGCCGAGAGCTCGGCCACGGTGACGGCACCGGCGCGGCAGATCACGAGGTCTGCTGCCGCGTAACGCCGTGCCATGTCGTCGATGAACGCCACCAGCTCGCCTTCCACGCCGGCAGCGGCGTAATTGGCGCGCAGGGCATCCAGATGCTTTTCGCCGGATTGATGGACGACCAGCGGCCGCTCTTCGAGCAGCGCAAGCGCCTTCGGCACCGCTTCATTCAGCGCCTGCGCGCCGAGCGAGCCGCCAACGACGAGAATGCGAAGCGGCCCTTGTCGACCAGCGAAACGGTCTTCGGGCGACGCGATGGCGGCGATGTCCTGGCGTACCGGGTTTCCCGTCCATTCGCCGCCGCGCAGCGCGTCGGGGAAGGCCACCATCACGCGATCGGACACGCCCGCGAGCACGCGGTTCGCGAGTCCGGCGATCGCGTTTTGCTCATGCAGCGCGAGCGGGCGCCCGAGCAGCGAAGCCATCATGCCGCCCGGAAATGCCACGTAGCCGCCCAGTCCCAGCACGACATCCGGACGCAAGCGTCGGATGTGGCGCGCGCTTTCCCAGAAGGAGAAAAGCAGGTTGGCGGGCAGCAGGAGCTTCTGCAGCAGGCCTTTTCCGCGGGCCGCGCGGGCGCGAATCCACGCTGTCGCGTAGCCATGGCGTGGAACCAGGCGCTCTTCCATGCCACCGCGCGCGCCCATCCAGACGACCTGCCAGCCGGCGGCGCGAGCATGCTCGGCAACCGCGAGGCCGGGAAAGATGTGTCCGCCGGTGCCGCCCGCCATGATGAGGAGCGTGCGGCGGCTCATGCGTGGAGTCCCCTGCCCTTAAGCATGTAATCCTCTTGCGAGCTGCCGGTTCTCCCAGTCGATGCGCAGCAGGATGGCGAGCGCCACGAAATTCACGATCAGCCCGGACCCGCCATAGCTCATCAGCGGCAGCGTGAGTCCCTTCGTCGGCAGCAAGCCGACGTTGACGCCCATGTTGATGAACGCCTGGAATCCGAGCCAGATGCCGATGCCCTGGGCGACAAGCGCGGCGAACGGCCGCTCGCGCAGGCTCGCTTGCCGGGCGATGGCGAAGGCGCGCGCGACGATCCAGGCAAACAGCGCCACCACGACCGCCACGCCGGCGAAGCCGAGCTCCTCGCCGAGCACGGCGAGCAGAAAATCGGTATGCGCCTCGGGCAGGTAGTGCAGCTTCTCCACGCTCGCGCCGAGACCGACGCCGAGCCACTCGCCGCGCCCGAAGGCAATCAGCGCGTGCGACAACTGATAGCCGCGACCGAAAGGGTCGGACCATGGATCCATGTAGCCGAAGATGCGCTGCATGCGGTAGGGCGACATGACGACGAGCAGCGCCGAGCCGGCGGCGAGCATTCCCCCCAACGCGGCGAAGTGGCGGCCGTTCATGCCGCCGAGAAAGAGAATGGCAAAGGCCGTCACCGCGATGACCACCAGCGCGCCGAAGTCCGGCTCTCGCAGCAGCAGCCATGACACGAGCAGCATCACGGCCAGCATCGGCAACAGGCCTCGCTTGAAGCTCTTCAGGACCGCGTGCTTGCGCACCGTATAGTCCGCGGCGTACATGACCGCCGCGAGCTTCATCAGCTCGGAGGGCTGCACGCTCACGATCGGCAGCGCGAGCCAGCGGCGAGCGCCGTTCACTTCGCGGCCGACGCCGGGAATGAGCACCGCCGCGAGGAGCGCCACGCCGGCGAGGAAGAGCCACGGCGCGGCCTTCTGCCACACTTTGGCCGGCACGAGAAACACGGCGAGAGCCGCGGTGAGCGCCAGGCCGAGGAACATCGCGTGGCGCGCCAGATACCACGCCGCGTTGTTGCCGGTGAAGCGGTTGCCTTCGGCCGTGGCGATCGATGCCGAATACACCATCACCAGCCCCGTCGCCGCGAGCAGGAGCGCCGCCCAGGTGAGCGAGCGATCGTATTCGGCGGCTGGCGCGTTGCGCGCGAAGACGAAGGTCTGGCTCACGCCGAAGGCCCTCCGCTGGCCGGGAGCGCCTTGACCGCCGCGGCGAACACTTCGCCGCGATGCTTGTAGTCGCGAAACATGTCGAAGCTCGCGCACGCCGGCGACAGCAGCACCGCTTGCCCTGCGCGCGCCACGCGCGCCGCGCGCCGCACCGCGTCCTCCAGGGTGGCGCAGCGTTCGGTGGGCAGCCCGCTCAGCGCGGCCTCGATGAGCGGTGCGTCGCGCCCGATGAGGAGCACGCAGACGGCAGCCTGCTCGACGACGGGCCGAAGCGGCGAGAAATCCTGGCCCTTGCCTTCGCCGCCGAGAATGAGCACGGCCTTGCGCCCGAGCCCACGCAGCGCGGCGATCGTTGCGCCCACATTGGTGCCCTTCGAGTCGTCGTACCACTGCACGCCGTCGCGCGTCGCGAGGAGCTCCAGCCTATGGGGCAGGCCGCGGAAGGAGCGCAGACCAGCTTGCAGGCGCTCGCGCGGCACGCCGAGCGCGCGGGCGAGCGCGCAGGCGGCGAGCGCATTGGCGACGTTATGCGCGCCGTGGATCGGCAGCGCTTTCGCCTCAACGATGGGGCTTTCGCCTTCGACCAGGCGCCCGTTCGCGATACCGAAGTCATGCGCCGATCGCGGCGCCTCGAGCCCGAACGTGACGATGCGCCGGCCGGGCAACGCCATTCGTAGAGTGACGGGATCGTCGCGATTGAGGATCTGCACGCCGTCGCCCTGGAAGATGCGCGCCTTCGCCGCGGCGTACTCCGGCATCCCGGCATAGCGATCCAGGTGGTCTTCGCTCACGTTGAGCACCGTCGCGGCCTGTGCATTGAGCGACCAGGTCGTCTCGAGCTGGTAGCTCGAGAGCTCAAGCACCCAGGCCTGCGGCGGCGTCTTCCTCTCGAGCGCAGCCTGCAGGACCGGTGGCGCGATGTTGCCGGCGACCTCGCAATCCATGCCGGCGCTCTTCAACAGGTGTCCGGTGAGCGCGGTGACGGTGGTCTTGCCGTTCGTGCCGCTGATCGCCACCACCGGCGCGTCGTTCTTCCAGGCGAAGAGCTCGATGTCGCCGACGATGGGAATCGAACGCGCCAGCGCTGCCTCGACCAGTGGATCGGCGAGCGGCAGGCCCGGGCTGATGCACAGCAGATCGATGCCGTC
Source organism: Burkholderiales bacterium (assembly GCA_036524215.1). GTDB lineage: Bacteria > Pseudomonadota > Gammaproteobacteria > Burkholderiales > SG8-39 > SCGC-AG-212-J23. The sequence continues at coordinate 7,016 of DATDCR010000234.1, read as the reverse complement.
GAGCAAGGACGGCGTGAATTTACCCAGGCGCAGCTCACCGGTGAAGTCGCGCGCGCGCGGCGGCGCTTGCCGCGTATCGGCCACGCGCACCGACGCCCCGAGGCGCTCGGCCCAGCGAACGACGGAAAGCCCGCTATCGCCGAGGCCGAGGACCAGCAGCCGCCGGCCCGCGAGTTCGACTCGCGGCGGCCGCGGCAGGAGCTGGAATGCCGGCTCGCGCATCATCTGAGCTTCAGCGTCGACAGGCCGAAGAGCACGAGCATCATCGTGATGATCCAGAAGCGCACCACGACCTGGCTTTCTTTCCAGCCTTCGAGCTCGTAATGATGGTGCAGCGGCGCCATGCGGAAGATGCGCTTGCCGCCGCTCCACTTGAAATACAGCACCTGGATCATGACCGACAGCGTCTCGGCGACGAACACGCCCCCCATGATGAAGAGCACGATCTCCTGGCGCACGATCACGGCGACGGTGCCGAGCGCCGCCCCGAGCGCGAGCGCACCAACATCCCCCATGAAGACTTCCGCCGGATACGCGTTGAACCACAGGAAGCCGAGGCCCGCTCCGGCCAGCGCGCCGCAGATCACGGCGAGCTCCCCGGCGCCCGGGATATAGGGCAGCCCGAGGTACTTGGAGAATCCGACATGCCCGGCGACGTAGGCGAAGATGCCCAGCGCGCTGCCGACGAGCACCGTCGGCATGATGGCGAGCCCGTCCAGGCCGTCGGTCAGGTTGACCGCATTCGACGTGCCGACGATCACGAAGAAGGTGAGCACGATGAAGCCGATGGGTCCGAGCGGGTAAGCGACGAACTTGAAGAACGGCACGATCAGCTGGTTCAAGGCCGGCGTGCTTTGCGCAAGCCATGCGAGATAGCCGGCGGCCAGCAGGCCGATCACCGATTGCCAGAAGAACTTCGCTTTCGCCGACAGGCCTTTCGGGTTGCGGTAGACCACCTTGCGGTAGTCGTCGATCCAGCCCACCGAGCCGAACGCGAGCGAGACGAGCAGCACGACCCAGAGCAGCTTGTTGGAGAGGTCCCCCCAGAGCAGCGTGGTCACGCAGATCGAGACCAGGATCAGCGCGCCGCCCATGGTCGGCGTGCCGGCCTTGGTGAGGTGCGAGCGCGGGCCGTCGTCGCGCACGGCCTGCCCGATCTTGTAAGCGGTCAGCTTGCGGATCATGTACGGCCCGAGCACGAGCGACACGGCGAGCGCCGTCAGGCAGGCGAGCACCGCCCGTAGCGTGATGTAGTTGAAGACGTTGAATACGCGCACATCCTTGGCGAGCCATTGCGCGAGCTCCAGCAGCATCAGTGCGCTCCTTGTGCGGGGGTGCCGGTCAGGGCGGCGACGACGCGCTCCATCTTCATGAAGCGCGAGCCTTTCACGAGCACGGTGCCGGCATGGATTGCCGGAACGAGATCGTCGACATCCTCGAAATGTTGGCCGCCGGCGCCGAACGCTTCCACCGCGTGGAGGCTCGCTTCACCGAGCGCGAGCAGGCGATTGACACCGCAGGCACGTGCGTAGGCTCCGATCTCGCGATGGAATTCCGGGCCCTTCGGCCCCACTTCGCCCATGTCGCCGAGCACGAGCACGCGCGGCTCGGGACAGGTGGCGAGCACATCGATGGCGGCACGCACGGAATCCGGGTTGGCGTTGTAGCTGTCGTCGATGACCGTAATGCCCTTGGCTGCCCGCTTCACCTGCAGCCGCCCGGTGTACGGGCGGAATGAGGCGAGGCCGGCGGCAATCGCGGCGACACCGACGCCGGCCGCATGCGCACACGCCGCCGCGGCAAGCGCGTTCCTCACGTTATGCAGGCCCGGAATCGCCAGCGTCGTGTCGGACTCGCCCGCCGGCGTGCGCACCCGCAGCTCGCTGGAAAGCCCGCTGAGCGAATAGTTTGCGCTGACGGCTGCGCCCTGCAGGCCGAAATCCACGACCCGGCGCGCGCCGGCGCGCCGGCGGAAATACTTGGCCTGCGGATCGTCTGCATTGACCACCGCGATGCCCTCCGCCGGCAGGGCATCGTAGACATTGGCATTTTCGGCCGCGACCTCCTCGACGCTGCGCATGAACTCGAGGTGCTCGCGCTGCGCGTTGTTGACCAGGGCGACGCCGGGCGCCGCGATCGCGGCGAGATACGCGATCTCGCCCGGATGGTTCATGCCCAGCTCGATCGCGCAGCAGCGGTGCTCGGCGCGCAAGCGGAGCAAGGTGAGCGGCACGCCGATCTCGTTGTTCAGGTTGCCGGTCGTCGCAAGAACGCCCGCATCGCCGGCATAGTTGCGCAGGATCGCGGCGAGCATCTCCTTCACGGTCGTCTTGCCATTCGACCCCGTCACCGCAATCAGCTTCGGCGTGAAGCGCAAGCGCCAGTGGTGCGCGAGCTCGCCGAGCGCCCGCTTGGTGTCCTCCACGACGATCACGGGCAGCGGATAAGGGCCCTGGTAGCGTCGGTCGACCATGGCGCCCGCTGCGCCGCGCGACGCCACCGCGTCGAGGAAGCCGTGGCCGTCGAATCGATCGCCGCGCAAGGCGACGAAGAGCTCCCCCGCCTTCAGGGAGCGGCTGTCGGTCGATACGCCGGAGAAGCGCGCGTCGGCGCCGCTCCTGCGGCCGGCGCTGGCTTCGGCGGCCTCAGCGAGCGTCATCATCGGTCGCCTCGCATCGCGAGCGCCGCCCGCGCCACTGCCTGGTCGGAAAACGCGAAGCGGCGGCCCTCGATCTCCTGGTAGCTCTCGTGTCCTTTGCCGGCGATCAGCACGACATCGTTCGGCGCCGCGGCGAGCACGGCCGCTTCGATCGCGCGCTTGCGGTCCGGCTCAAGCTGCACCTCGCGATCGATGCCCTTCGCGATGGCGTCGATGATCCGAGCCGGGTCTTCGCTGCGCGGGTTGTCCGAGGTAACGACGACGTGGTCGGCGAGCTTCGCCGCCACCGCGCCCATCACGGGACGCTTCGCCGCGTCGCGGTCCCCGCCGGCGCCGAAGACGATGACCAGCCGGCCGCCGCGCTCGCGCGCGCTCGGCCGCAGGGCATGCAACACCTTCTCGATGGCGTCGGGCGTGTGAGCGTAGTCCACGACCACCAGCGGCCGGTCTCCCACCTGCTCCATTCGGCCCGCAACGTCCGGCAGGTCGGCAACCAGGCGAACCGCGTCGCCAAACGAAATCCCGCGCGCGAGCAGGCAACCCATCACGCCGAGCACGTTATGCAGATTGAACGCACCGAGTTGTCGCGTGACGAGCTTCGCGCTGCCGCGGCTCGAGCTGAGCTGCAATGCCGCGGCGTCCAGGCTCAGCCACTCGTCGACGAGCGCCGCCGGCACGGCGCGCAAGCTGTAGCCGATGGTTCGCACGCGCTTGGCCAGGCGCCGCGCAAGCGCTTCGCCGAGGGCGTCGTCGAGGTTGAGAACGGCGGTTTCCAATCCAGGCATCTCGAAAAGGCGGGCCTTCGCCTCCGCATACGCTTGCATCGAACCGTGGTAATCCAGATGATCGTGCGACAAGTTGGTGAAAAGCGCGCAGGCGAACCGCACACCGTTCACCCTTCCCTGCACGAGGCCGTGCGAGGAAACTTCCATCGACACGCTGAGCGCACCTTCGTCGCGGAACCTGGCCAGCATCGCCTGCAGCTCGAGCGCATCCGGCGTGGTGTTGGCGCCCTCCCCGAGATTGCCCGGGTAGCCGCTGCCGATCGTGCCGATGACTGCGGTCCTCGAGCCGGCGGACTGCAGCGCGTGCGCTATCCACTGGCTGCACGAAGTCTTGCCGTTGGTGCCCGTCACCCCGCACATCCACAGCGATTGCGAGGGGCGGCCGTAAAAGACGGAAGCCAGCGTGCCCGCCTTTTGCTTCAGGTCCTGCACGGCGACGTTCGGCACACGCCAATCCGCCTGCCAGGAAAATCCCGCCCCGTCCCACAGCACGCCGGAGGCGCCGCGGCCGATCGCATCCCCGATGTGCGCGCGGCCGTCGGCCTTTTCGCCGGGATAGGCAAAAAAAGCAGTGCCGGGCGCACAGCGGCGGCTATCGGACGATAGCCGCGTAATCATCGCCCCTTGAATAGCGAGCTGTTGCAGCGGCTCCATGAATGGGTCACGTGCTCTCCCTGGGTTCGTCCTTATCTCCCGCCGGGGCCAGCGGCTCGAGCGGCGCGTCGTGCGGTACGCCAAGCAGGCGCAGGGCGCCTTGCATGACTTGTGCGAAAACCGGCGCGGCGACGGAGCCGCCGTAATACTGGCCGTCGCCGGGCTCGTCGATCATCACGGCAATCACCAGGCGCGGCGCCGAGGCGGGCGCCAAACCAACGAAGGAAGCAAGATATTTGTCCGCGGCGTAGCCGCCGTTTTCCTGTTTGTGAGCCGTTCCCGTCTTGCCGGCCACGCGCCACCCCATGATGCGCGCGCGCGGCCCGGTGCCACCCGGCTGGACGGCTGTTTCGAGCATCGCGCGTACCGCGCGCGCCGATCGGCTCGAGATGACCTTCTCGCCGCTTGCCGGCACAGGGCTTTTGACCAGGGTCAGCGGCATCAATTCCCCATCCGTCGCGAACATCGTATAGGCGCGTGCAAGCTGGATCAGGCTGACGGAAATGCCGTGGCCGTACGCCATCGTCGCCTGCTCGATCGGCCGCCAGCTCTTGTAGGGTCGAAGCCTTCCGGAAGCGGCGCCCGGAAAGCCGAGCTGCGGCGCCTCGCCAAATCCGGAGCGCCGGAAGAAATCCCACAAGGCTTCGCGCGGCAGCGACAGCGCCAGTTTCGCCGCGCCGACATTCGAGGATTTCTGCAGCACCTGCGTCACGCTGAGCGCCGCAGCCGGATGCACATCGCGGATCGTGTAGTGGGCGAGGGTCAGGCGCCCCGGCGCGGTAGGAATCACCGTCTGCGGGGTCACGCCGCCGGTCTCGAGCGCGAGTGCGACCGTAAAGGGCTTCAGCGTCGAGCCTGGCTCGAACAGATCGGTGATGGCGCGGTTGCGAAGCTGCGCGCCCGTGAGCTTGGCGCGATTGTTCGGATTGAACGAAGGCACGTTGGCGAGCGCAAGGACCTCGCCCGTGGTCGCATCGAGAACGACCAGCCCGCCCGCTTTCGCGCGGTGCTGCTCGACCGCGGCCTTGAGCGCGCTGTAGGCAAGGCTCTGGATCTTGCTATCGACCGAGAGCGTGAGGTCCTTGCCGTCCTCGCCGGCGCGAATCGATTCCACGTCCTCCACGATGCGGCCGAGGCGGTCCTTGATCACGCGCCGGCTGCCTGGCTTGCCGGCGAGGGACGCCTGGTGCGCGAGCTCGATGCCTTCCTGGCCCGCGTCATCGACTCCCGTGAAGCCGACCAGATGCGACGTCACCTCGCCCGCCGGGTAATAGCGCCGGTATTCGCGCTGCTCGTAGACGCCGTGCAGCCCGAGATGCGCGATCGCCTCGGCGGTTTCCGGCGCGACCTGGCGCTTGAGGTAGACGAAGTCGCGCGATTCATCCGCCAGCTTCCCGTCCAGCTCGGCGAGCGTCATGCCGAGCAGGCCGGCCAGCTTGCGCTTCTCGGCCGGCTTCAGGGCCATGTCGGAAGGGATGGCCCAGATGGATTTCACCGGCGTGGAGACCGCGAGCGCTTCGCCGCTGCGATCGAGGATGCGCCCGCGCGTCGCCGGGAGCTCGAGCACGCGCGAGTAACGCGCATCGCCTTTTTCCTGCAGGAAATCGGTCTTCAGGGCCTGGAGATACACGGCGCGCACCGTGAGAAGCGCGAAGCCGGCCAGCAGCCCGGCGAGGACCAGCCGCGCACGCCACGGCGGCAGGCGCACCAGACCTTGCGCCGCTGCTCCGACTGCGCTCGTCACCGCGCGACTTCTCTCGGGATGAGGCGCACTTGGCGCGGATCAGGCGCCCTCAGCCCCAGCGTGCCGACGGCGATCTTTTCCACGCGCGAGTGCAGGCCCCAGGTGCTCGCTTCGAGCTGCAAGCGGCCGTACTCGACGTCGAGCTCGCGCGCCCGATCATGCTCGCGCTCGAGCTCCGAAAACAGCTTTCTTGCCTTGTGCTGCGAGGTCACGAGCCCGAGCGCGCAGGCGACGAGAACCGCGAGGAGGAGGAGGTTCAGTTTCGCCACCGCGCGCCGGGCTCGATTCTCTGGTTAGGGTTGAAGGGCCCCGCGGTACGCTCGGCCACTCGAAGGAGCGCGCTTCGCGCCCGCGGGTTTCTTCTTGTTTCCTGGTCCGACGCGCGAATGGCGCGTCCGAGAAGCTTGATTGCCGGCTGCGGCATCTCGCTTTCGCGCAGCGGCAGGCCGCGCGGCACGGCGGGCCGCGCGAGCGACTGGAGGAAGTGCTTGACGATGCGGTCTTCGAGCGAATGGAAGCTGATCACTGCCAGCCGGCCGCGCGCGGCGAGGTGCGCCACGGCTTGCGGCAGCATCAGCGACACTTCCTCAAGCTCCCGATTGACGTGAATCCGTAGAGCCTGAAAGGTGCGCGTCGCCGGATCCTGGCCCGGCTCGCGTGTGCGGACCGCCTTTGCCACGAGATCGGCCAGTTGCCGGGTGCGGACGAGGGGTTCGCGGCCGCGAGCAGCAACAATCGCCGCTGCAATCTGTTTAGCAAACCGTTCTTCGCCATAGTCGCGAATCACCTCCCTGATTTGTTGTTCTTCTGCTCTCGCCAGCCATTGCGCGGCCGATTCGCCCTGCGTGGGATCCATGCGCATGTCGAGCGGCCCGTCGCCGCGAAACGAAAAGCCGCGCGTCGGGTCGTCGAGCTGCGGCGACGAGACGCCCAGGTCGAAAAGCATGCCGTCGGCGCGTTGCGCGCCCAGCACCGTGGAAAGGGAGGAAAACGCGGTGCGAAAGAAGGAAAAGCGCGTGTCCCCGATTTCGCCGGCGGCGCTCGCCGCTTCCGGATCGCGATCCAGCGCAATCAGGCGACCGCGCGCGCCTAGCCGCTCGAGAATCGCGCGGCTGTGGCCGCCGCGACCAAACGTGCCGTCCACGTACAAGCCGTCCGGCCTTATGGCCAGCGC
>DATDCR010000233.1:0-1898 GCA_036524215.1 Burkholderiales bacterium | reverse complement strand
GAGCGCGCGGATCTTTCCATCGGCGACGTTGCGCGGCAGCATCCAGAAGCCGCAGTCCGGCTGGATGTACTTGATGCGGCTCTTGCCCAGCAGCTTTTGCGCGCGCTCGATCGCGCGCGCGATGGCCGATGGCGATTCGATCTCGGTGCGCTTGATGTCGACGACGCCGAGCCCAAGGCCAAGATCGCTGCGCAGCGCTTTGAAGACCTGGAGCTCCTCGGGTGGGCGGTGTGCCGTCTCCATGACGACGTGATCGGCCTTCAGCGCGTTGAGGTAATCGATCAGCTTCGCCCAGGTTCCCTTCTGGATCGACTGCCCGCCGTAATTGCCAAAGCAGAGGTGCACGGCTGACTTCGCTTTCCGCGGCACCGCCTTCAGCACCTTGTTGATCGCAGCCGCCGCCCACTTCCATTCATCTGGATGGCCCGGCAGATTCGCCTCATCCACCTGCACGACATCCGCATCCAGATGCTTGACCTGCTCGGCGAGGACGTCGGCGATGGCGTGCGCGAGCTTCTCCGGATTGCGGTAATGACGATCGTGCAGGGTCTTCGCCAGCATGTGCGGGCCGGTGAGGGTGAACTTGAGCGGCCGGGCGGCGAGCGCCTTGGCGCGCGCGCAAGGCAGCTTCAGGTTCAGCGTCCCCGAGCCGACCGGCCCCACCACCACGCCGGGCGGCCGCGTGCGGAAGCGCATGCCGGAATCCTTGGCGTAATCGAGCCACTCGGAGAAACCGATGTCCGCGCGCACGCCCGACATCGGCCGCACGAAGTACTCGATCATCCCGTTCGTTTCCGGATGATTGACGTCGAAGCGGTAGAGCTCGCCGTCGGCGACGACATCGATGCCGGCGTGCTCCTGCGTGGCGATCACCACGCGCGTGGCGTCGACGAGCGCCTGCTCCGAGGGCGAGCGCGCCAGCCAGTCGGGAAGCGGATAAGAGCCGACCACCGTCGTGAGAATGTGCGCCATGGCCGGCGATTATAATTCACCGGATGGTTAACAGCTTCGCTGGCGTCGAGGAACTCGAGGAATTCATGACGCGGCCGAGCGCCGCGCTGCAGGCCGATCTCGCGAATATCGACGAGATCCTGGTGCTCGGCGTCGGCGGCAAGATGGGCCCGACGCTCGCGCGCATGGCGAAGCGCACCGGCAAGCGGGTCATCGGCGTCGCGCGTTTCTCGGAAGTGGGGTTGCGGGAGAAGCTGGAAGGTTGGGGCATCGAGTGCATCGCCTGCGATCTGCTCGATCGCGCGTCGCTCGAGCGCCTGCCTCGCGTGAAGCATGTCGTCTTCATGGCGGGCCACAAATTCGGCGCGGCGGGAAATCCCTCGCTCACCTGGGCCATGAACGTCGGCGTGCCCTTCATGGTCGCCGAGACTTTCCGCGACTCGTGCATCGTCGCGTTCTCGACGGCGTGCGTGTATCCCTATGTTTCCGTGCAAAGCAAAGGCGCGGCGGAGGATGTGCCGACGACGCCGCCGGCCGGCGACTATGCGAATTCCTGCGTCGGGCGCGAGCAGGCGTTCCTGTACGGCTCGCACAAGTACGGCACGCCGGGCCGCCTGATGCGCCTCGAATACGCCATCGACATGCGCTACGGTGTGCTGCACGACGTGGCGGCGAAGGTGTTTGCCGGCCAGCCGGTCGACGTGACGATGGGGCACGTCAACGTGCTGTGGCAGGGCGACGCGAACGAGCAGGCGCTGCGGCTGCTGCGCCATTGCACTACGCCGACATCGCCGATCAACGTGAGCGGTCCCGACGTCATCAGCGTGCGCTCGCTCGCCCAGGAGTTCGGCAAGCGCTTCGGCAAGAAGGCAACGATCACCGGCAACGAGGCGCCCACCGCCTGGCTTGTCGATACCACGGAGGCGCAGAGACTGCTTGGCAAGCCG
>DATDCR010000232.1:0-1601 GCA_036524215.1 Burkholderiales bacterium | reverse complement strand
CCGGGGCCGATCAGCTTGATGCCGGCCTTGTCGAGGCCGAGGTCGGCGAAGTTCTTCATCACCGCGGTGGCAGTCTTGCCGGCCGGGATGAACACCATCAGCGCATCGGGCTTCGCGTCTTTCACGCGCTGCATGTACGCCGCCCAGTCGGGGTTCTGCAGGGGCACGCGCACCTTGCCGAGCATCTTGCCGCCGCCCGCGGTGAACGCCTTGTCGAACGCTTCCTCGGAATCGTGGCCGGGGCCGAAGTCGCTCACCAGCGAATACGCGGTCTTGAATTTCTTCGACGCCCACTCGCCGAGCGGATAGCTCGACTGCCAGAGGGTGAACGAGGTGCGCACCATGTAGGGCGAGCGCGTGGTGATCACCGCCGTGCCCGCGTTCATGATGACGAACGGCACCTTGGCCTCGGTCGCGATCGGCGCCATCGCCATGGCGTTGGGCGTGAAGATCACGCCGGCGAGGAGATTCACCTTGTCGCGCACCACGAGCTCCTGCGCGAGCTGGCGCGCCTTGTCGGGGTTCGGACCGGTGTCGTCGCGGGTGAGGAGCTCCACCTTCACGCCGCCGAGCTCCTTCTCGTGCTGCTTCAGATAGAGGCGCACCGCGCGCTCCATGTAGGGCCCGAGGTTGCCGTTCAGGCCGGAGTAGCTGGTGATGAAGCCGATCTTGACCGTCTGCGCCGTTGCTGCGGAAGCAGCCGCGGCTAAAACCGTACCCAGCGCTGCGATCGCAGCGATTTTCGTTATACGCATCGTCCCCTCCTAAGGTGGCCGGATTCTAACCGAACAGAAACACACCGCCGATCGCGGCGGGGAGCTGCGCGGCATAGCGCTTGCCGATCTTGCGCACGGCGATGCCCGCTTCCTTGCAACGCTCGGCCTGCGCCTTCGGATGACTGCAGCGCAGCGAGTAGCCGGCGATCGCCGGCGCCGGCGGCGCGTCGCCGAGCATCTCCTTGAGCACTTTCCGAACACCAATCACGACGCTGCCGCGCGCCGTCTCGAGCCGGATGCACTTCCCGTCCGCTCGCGGCAGGAGCGCGGCGAACTCCCCCCATCGCGCGGCGCTTGCCGCCGGATCCTCGGCGACAACGAAGACTTCATCCAGGCGCAGCGGATTGACGTCGGCCGGCTTCCATAGATGCTCGGGCGTGAGCTGCTGCACGAACTGCACGCGGCCCTCGGGCATCTTCTCCGGCGCGCATCGCACGACGCGGAACTTCGCTTTACCCCCCGGCACTCTTCTCTCCAGTTGAAGCATGGGCTGGGGCGCGAAGCCGTGCGCGGCGAGGCGCCGATGCTCGCCTTCGGCGTCGGGCGTGCCGAAGCAGGCGAGGTGCACGCCCTGGTGCCGCGCCATCAGCGCGCGCATGCGCCGCGCGGGCGGCGTGTCGTGCGTCGGCGAGAGCAGCTCGATGTAGCCTTCCTCGAGCATCACGCAGCGGTTCGAGGCGCCGATCGGCCCCTCCGCCGTTTGCTGGACCGAGACCGGTGTGACCTTCAACCCCAATGCCTCGCAGGCACGCGCCGCCGCGCCGAGGTCGCGAACGAAATGCGAGACGTGGTCGACGAAAAGCTCGCCCGCGGGCGGCTTCTGCC
>DATDCR010000231.1:0-6194 GCA_036524215.1 Burkholderiales bacterium | reverse complement strand
TCTTGGTGCCCGCTTTCTTCGCTTCGTCTTCGGTCAGCCCGACCCAGGCCACTTCCGGATCCGTATAGGCGACCGACGGCACGACACGCGCATCGCAATGCGCCTTGTGCCCGGCCGCGGCTTCCGCAGCGACATGCGCTTCATGCACCGCCTTGTGGGCGAGCATCGGATTACGCGCCACGTCGCCGATGGCAAAGATGTGCGGCACGTTGGTCCGCATCTGCGAGTCCGTTTCGATGAAGCCGCGTTCGCTGACGGCGACACCCGCCTTGTCGGCGCCGATCTTCTTCCCGTTCGGCGTGCGCCCGACCGAGACGAGGATCATGTCGTAGGTCTGAGGATCGGCGCCCTCGAAGGAAGCCTTGAGCCCGGCGGCGCTCGCTTCCACCTTGCTGGTCTTCGTTTTCAGCATGATGCGGTCGAAGCGCTTGGCGTTGTATTTCTGCCAGACCGCGACCAGATCGCGGTCGGCGCCGAGCATCAGGCCGTCCATCATCTCGACCACGTCGAGCCGCGTGCCGAGGGTCGAGTACACGGTGCCCATCTCGAGCCCGATGATGCCGCCGCCGATGATCAGCATTCTCTTCGGCACCTTCGGCAATGCGAGCGCGCCGGTCGAATCGACGATGCGTGGATCGTCCGGAAGGAACGGCAGCTTCGCGGCCTGCGAGCCTACGGCGATGACGGCGTTGGCGAAGCGCAGCCGCTTCTTGCCGTCCTTTCCCTCGACTTCCAAAGTGTGGGGATCGACGAACGACGCGATGCCGGTGATCACCGTGACCTTGCGCATCTTCGCCATCGCCGCGAGGCCGCCGGTCAGCTTGCCGACGACCTTGTCCTTGAAGCTGCGCAGCTTGTCGAGGTCGAGCTTCGGCTCCCCGAAGCTCACGCCGTGCTCGGCGAGCGCGCGCGCCGCATCCACGACCGCGGCGGTATGCAGGAGCGCCTTCGATGGAATGCAGCCCACGTTCAGGCAGACGCCGCCGAGCGTCGCATAGCGCTCGATCAGCACCGTCTTCATGCCGAGGTCCGCGGCGCGGAAGGCGGCGGAATAGCCGCCGGGCCCGGCGCCGATCACGACCATGTCGCAGTCGTAATCGCCCTTGGATTGCGCCGGCGCGGGCGCAGCTGCCGGTGCCGGCGCGGCTGCCGGTGCCGCCCCGGCGTCTGTTCCTTCCAGCATCAGGATCGGCGAGCCCTGCGAGACCTTGTCGCCGACCTTGACCTTCAGCTCCTTGACGACGCCGGGGCCGGGGGACGGGATCTCCATCGTCGCCTTGTCCGACTCGAGCGTGATGAGCGATTGCTCCTTGGCAACCCGGTCGCCCGGCTTGACCAGGACCTCGATGACCTCGACGCTCTTGAAGTCCCCGATGTCGGGAACCTTGACCTCGCTCGCCATCTACAGGATCAGCTTGCGGATATCGGACAACACGGAGACGAGGAACGTCGTGAAGCGCGCGGCCGTCGCCCCGTCGATGACGCGATGGTCGTACGAGAGCGAGAGCGGCAGGATCAGGCGTGGCGCGAAGTCCTTGCCGTTCCACACCGGCTTCATGCCGGAGCGCGATACGCCCAGGATGGCGACTTCCGGGGCGTTGATGATCGGCGTGAAGAAGGTGCCGCCCACCCCGCCCAAGCTCGAGATGGAGAACGTGCCGCCTTGCATGTCGCCGGGCGCGAGCTTGCCGTCGCGCGCCTTCTTCGAAATCTCGCCGAGCTCCTGCGCGAGGTCGAAGATGCCTTTTCGATCAGCGTCGCGCACCACCGGCACGACCAGCCCGCCCGCCGTGTCGACCGCGACACCGATGTGGTAGTAGTGCTTGATGATCAGGCTCTCGCCCGATTTGTCGAGCGAGGAGTTGAACTGCGGAAACTGCCGCAGCGCATTCACGCAGGCCTTGATCATGAACGCGAGCATCGTCAGCTTGAAGCCGCGCTTCTCGGTCTCGGCGGTCTGCGCCTTGCGGAAGGCCTCGAGGTCGGTGATGTCCGCTTCGTCGAATTGCGTGACGTGCGGAATCGAGATCCAGTTGCGGTGCAGGTAAGGCCCGGACAGCTTCTGGATGCGCGCAAGCGGCTTCGTCTCGACCGGGCCGAACTTCGCGAAATCGACCTCCGGCCATGCCGGCAGGTTGAACGGCAATGCGCCGCCTTTTCCGGCGCCCGGGCCGCGCGCGAGGGCGCCTTTGACGAAGCTCTGCACATCGGTGTGCAGGATGCGGCCTTTCGGTCCGCTGCCCTGCACCTGGAGCAGATCGACGCCGAGCTCGCGAGCGAACTTGCGCACCGACGGGCTCGCATGCGCCTTGGCCATGCTTTCGCTCGATACCGGGCGCGGGGTCGGCGTCGGGGTCGATTTCACCCCGGCATCGGCTTTGGGCGCCTGCGGCTTCGGCGCTTCAGCCTTCGCCTCGGTGCGGGGCTCGGCGCGCTGCTCACCGCCTTCGAGAACCAGGATCGGCGAGCCCTTGGCGACCTTGTCGCCCACCTTGACCTTCACTTCTTTCACCGTTCCGGCGCCGGGCGATGGAATTTCCATAGTCGCCTTGTCCGACTCCAGCGTGATGAGCGACTGCTCTTTTGCAACCTTGTCGCCCGCCTTGACCAGGACCTCGATGACTTCCACTTCCTTGAAGTCGCCGATGTCGGGGACCGGGACGGTCTGCGCAGCGCCGAACGATGGGGCAGGTGCCTCCGCCTTCTTCTCGGGCTTCGGCGCGTCTTTCTTGTCCGGCGCTTCCTTTTTCTTCGGCTCTTCCTTGGCATCGAGGACCAGGATCGGCGAGCCTTGCGAGACTTTGTCGCCCGCCTTCACCTTCAGCTCCTTCACCACGCCCGCCGCCGGCGACGGGATTTCCATCGTCGCCTTGTCCGATTCGAGCGTGATCAGCGACTGCTCCTTGGTCACCGAGTCGCCTGGCTTCACCAATATCTCGATGACTTCGACTTCCTTGAAGTCGCCGATGTCCGGGACCACGACTTGGCTCATACGCTGGTCGGATCTGCCTTCTCGGGGTCGATCGCGTACTTCTTGATCGCCTCGCTCACCGTCTTTGTCTTGCCATCGCCCTGATCGGCGAGCGCCTTGAGCGCGGCGATGGCGACGAAATAGCGGTTCACCTCGAAGAAATGGCGCAGCTTGGCGCGCGAATCGGAGCGCCCGAAGCCATCGGTGCCGAGCACGCGATAGGGCCGCTCGTGCGGGATGAAGGCGCGGATCTGATCGGCGAAGCTCTTGACGTAATCCGAAGCGGCGACGACCGGCCCCGCCGGCCTCTTCTGGAGCATTTCGCTTACATAGGAAACCCGCGGCTTCGCCTCCGGGTGCAGCATGTTCCAGCGCTCGGTGGCGAGCCCGTTGCGGCGCAGCTCCGTGAAGCTGGTCGCGCTCCAGACATCGGCCCCTACGCCCCAGTCGTTCTCGAGCAATTCGGCGCCGGCGAGCACTTCGCGCAGGATGGTGCCCGAACCCATCAGCTGCACGCGCAGCTTGGCTTTCGACTTCGATTCCCGCAGCAGGTAGGCGCCTTTGAGGATCCCGGTTTCCGCGCCCTGCGGCATCGGCGGATGCTCGTAGTTTTCGTTCATCAGGGTGATGTAGTAGTACACATCCTCCTGGTTCGCGACCATCCGGCGCAGCCCGTCCTGCACGATCACGGCAACCTCGTAACCGTAGGTCGGATCGTAGGAAACGCAGTTCGGAATGACCGACGCGAGGACTTGCGAATGGCCGTCCTCGTGCTGCAGCCCCTCGCCGTTCAGTGTCGTGCGCCCGGCGGTGGCACCCAGCAGGAAGCCGCGCGCGCGCTGGTCGGCCGCCGCCCAGCCGAGGTCGCCGATGCGCTGCAGGCCGAACATCGAGTAGAAGATGTAGAACGGGATCGAAACCACGTTGGAGTGGCTGTACGACGTCGCGGCCGCGATCCACGACGAGAAGGCGCCCGCCTCGTTGATGCCTTCCTCGAGGATCTGGCCGGCCTTGTCCTCGCGGTAGTACATCACCTGGTCCTTGTCGACCGGCTCGTACTTCTGGCCTTCGGGCGCGAAGATGCCGAGCTGGCGGAACATGCCTTCCATGCCGAAGGTGCGCGCCTCGTCGGGCACGATGGGGACGATGTGGCGGCCGATCTCCTTGTCGCGCACCAGCGCCGTGAGCACGCGCACGAACGCCATGGTGGTCGAGATTTCGCGGCCTTCGCCCGATCCTTTCAGAAGCGCATCGAAGGCCGACAGCGGCGGCACGGCCGGGACCTTGTCCGCCTTCTGCCGCCGTTGCGGCAGGTAGCCGCCGAGCGCCTTGCGCCGCTCGTGCAGGTACTTCATCTCCGGCGCGTCGGCCGGCGGGATGTAGAACGGCACTTCCTCCAGCTTGTCGTCCGGGATCGGGATATTGAACTGGTCGCGCATCTCGCGGATCGTGGAGACGTCGACTTTCTTCAGCTGGTGCGTCGGGTTCTTGGCCTGTCCTTGCTTGCCGAGGCCGAATCCCTTGATGGTCTTGGCGAGAATCACCGTCGGCTGGCCCTTGTGCCTCACCGCGGCGGAATATGCGGCATACACCTTGTGCGGATCGTGGCCGCCGCGGTTCAGGCGCCAGATGTCCTCGTCGCTCATGCGCGAGACCATCTCGAGCGCCTTCGGATGCTTGCCGAAGAAATGCTTGCGCACAAACGCGCCGTCGTTCGCCTTGTAGTTCTGATACTCGCCGTCGACCGTCTCCTCCATGATGCGCAGCAGCACGCCTTCCTTGTCGCGCGCGAGGAGCGGATCCCAGTACGAGCCCCAGATCACCTTGATGACGTTCCAGCCGGCGCCGCGGAAGTCGCCTTCCAGCTCCTGGATGATCTTGCCGTTGCCGCGCACCGGGCCGTCGAGGCGCTGCAGGTTGCAGTTGATGACGAAGATCAGGTTGTCGAGCCTCTCGCGCGCCGCCATGCCGATGGCGCCGAGGGACTCGGGCTCGTCCATCTCCCCGTCGCCGCAGAACACCCACACTTTGCGGTTGGCGGTCTGCGCGAGGCCGCGCGCCTCGAGATACTTGAGGTAGCGCGCCATGTAGATCGCCTGGATCGGGCCGAGGCCCATCGACACGGTGGGGAACTGCCAGTAATCCGGCATCAGCCACGGGTGCGGATAGGACGAAACGCCCTTGCCGTCGACTTCGCGCCGGAAGTTGAGCAGCCGCTCCTCCGGCAAGCGTCCCTCGATCAGGGAGCGCGCATAGACGCCGGGCGAGGAATGGCCCTGGAAGTAGATCAGGTCGCCGCCATGGCCCGCGTGAGGCGCATTCCAGAAATGCTGCTGCCCCGTGCCGAAGAGCGTGCCGACGGAGGCAAAGCTCGCGAGGTGGCCGCCGAGCTCGTCGTCGCTCTTGTTCGCGCGCACCACCATCACCATCGCGTTCCAGCGGCAGATCGAGCGGATGCGCTCCTCGAGCGTGATGTTGCCCGGCGAGTGCTCCTCCATGTGCGGAGGAATGGTGTTGATGTAGGCAGTATTCGCAGAGTACGGAATGTGCGCGCCCGAGCGCCGCGCCTTGTCGATCAGGCGCTCGAGCAGGTAATGCGCGCGCTCCGGGCCCTCGCGCTCGAGCACCGCCTCCAGCGCATCGAGCCACTCCTGGGTCTCGAGGACGTCCGGATCGTTGGCGGCAGGCAAATGCGGGACGGCGGACATGGCGGCCTCGTTCAATGCGGTCTTGTGCTGCGGGAGGGCCGCAAAGCTTAACCAGAAAATCGACGCAATGCTAGACTGCGGCCCCCCGATGGCCGCGCGCATTCTCGATGGAAAATCGCTCGCCGCGCAAACGCGCGCCGCCGTGAAGAACGAGGTCGCCGCGCTTGCGCAGCGCGGCATCCGGCCCGGGCTGGCGGTGCTGCTCGTCGGCGAGAATCCCGCCTCGCGCGTCTATGTACGAAACAAGGTGCGTGCCTGCGATGAAACCGGGGTGCGCTCCGAGCTCTTCGAGCTGCCGCCGAACGTGAGCGAGGAAGCGCTCATCGATCGCATCCTTCAGCTCAACGACGACGACGATGTGCACGGCGTCCTCGTGCAGCTGCCCTTGCCGAAGCACATCGACGCGGCGAAGGTTCAGGAGGCGGTTTCGCCGGCGAAGGACGTCGACGCCTTCCATGCCGCCAACCTCGGCGCGCTGCTTGCCGGGCGCCCGAAGCTCCTGCCGTGCACGCCCG
>DATDCR010000230.1:0-1941 GCA_036524215.1 Burkholderiales bacterium | reverse complement strand
GATCGTCGCCCGCAAGCCCGAGCGCCTTTCGCACGTGCAGTGCGCCGCCATCGCGCTTGCCGGGCTCACGGCGCTTCATGCGATCGACGATACGTTGCAGTTGAAGAAGGGGGAGACCATCCTGATCCAGGGCGGCGCGGGCGGGGTCGCCGGTTTCGCCATTGCGCTCGCGAAACATCTCGGTGCCCGCGTCATCACCACGGCGAGCGCGGCGAACCACGCTTACGTGCGATCGCTCGGCGCCGACGAGGTGATCGACTATCGCAGCGAGGATTTCACGCAGAAGGTGAAAGGCGTGGACGCCGTCTTCGACACGGTGGGCGGCGACGTCACCGCCCGCAGTTTCGAAGTGCTGAAGCCCAACGGGCGCCTGGCCACGGTCGCGCAGTTCGGCGCGGCGACGTCGCCGAGAGCGGACGTCAAGTCGCTGCGGCCGAACGTGACCCGCGACCGTGCGCACCTCGATCGCGTCGCCTCGCTCGTCGCCGAAGGCGCGGTGCCGATCCCCGAGATCGTCGAATATCCGCTCTCGCAGGCGGGGGAAGCGCATCGCGTGAGCGAGGCGCGCCACCTGCGGGGCAAGCTCGTTCTGCGCGTGCGCTGATCGCGGCACGAAGCCTGCTGGTGCAGGCCATGGCCGAGCGCAGGCTGGCAAGGGTGCCGCAGAAAGTCGTACACCGGCACCGCATCGGCGGGCAGGTGTTCAGGCGCGTTTCCGAGCTCACCTTCGTCGGCTCCCAACCCAAGGCCATCCTGCGCTGGATCAACAGCGCGGGCGTGAGGACGCCGATCTATGTAGACCTGGACCCCGCCAAGCTGCGGCGCATACCTCATCGCAGCGGCGTGGCCCTGTACGAGGGCACGACATCGGATCCTTCGGATCTCGAGCCGGAACCGCTCCGCGGCAGGCGGCGCCGGGACGGCGATCCTCTGCCCGGCGGCCGGCGCCGCACCGATCCTCCGCTGCCACAACCGCCAGGCTAGCCAGCGAGCCGCCGGAAGTGCGCGTCGACGCGCGCGACGTCCGCCTGCTTGCCCGTGAAGAGCTCGAAGGCGCGGCACGCCTGCCCTACGTTCATATGGCCGCCGTCCATCACGGCGCAGCCGATCTTGCGTGCCGCCTTCAGGAGCTGGGTCTCGAGCGGCACATAGACGACCTCGGAAATCCAGAGCTGCGGCCGCAGCAGCTCGGCGGGAAACGGCATGCCGGGCCGCTTGTCCATGCCGACCGGCGTCGCGTGGACGAGCCCATCGGCTTCGCGCAGCGCGCCCGCGAGATCGGTGGATGCACGAGCGTTCTTCAGCTGCCCCGCGAGCGCCGCCGCACGTTCGGGCACCTGGTCGATGATGGTCAGGTTCTTTGCCCCGAGGCTCATCAACGCATGGGCGATTGCGGATCCCGCGCCGCCCGCGCCGAGCAGCACCACGCGATCGAGCTTTGCATCCGGCAATGCACGCCGGAAGCCCCAGCTCCAGCCCGAGCCGTCGGTGTTATGCCCGATCGCGCGTCCGTCGTGGAAGACGACCGTATTGACCGCGCCCATCCGCTTCGCTTCGTCGGAAAACCCGTCGAGGTGCGCAATCACCGCCTGCTTGCACGGGTAGGTGATGTTGAGCCCGCCGAAGCCGATCAGGCGCACCGCGGCCAGCAGGCCGGGCAGCGCTTCGAGCGCGGCGTCCGGCCGGTGCAGGTCGATGAGCTGGTAATGCACCTGCAGGCCGTGCTGGCGGCCCTCCTCCTCGTGCAGCGCCGGCGACTGCGAGCGCTGGATTCCCGCGCCGATCAAACCGAGGAGGAGCTTGGTCACTTGCGCAGCTTGCTGAGCTCCGCTTGCAGCGCGTCCACCGTTTCCTTGCCGACCACCTCGGAGTGCTTCGCCACCACCGGCTTCATCGCCTCGCGGAACTTGACCAGCTCGGGCGCCGAGAGCTCCGTCACCT
>DATDCR010000229.1:0-12200 GCA_036524215.1 Burkholderiales bacterium | reverse complement strand
GTTCCACGGCTACGAGAAGCTCGTGCATGCGGCAAAGGTCGTCGCGCTCTACCGCGAAGGCGCACAGGTGCAGCAGCTCAGGAGCGGCGAGACCGGCACGGTGGTGCTCGACGAGACGCCGTTCTACGCCGAATCCGGCGGTCAGGTCGGCGACTGCGGCGAGATCGTCGGCTCGGGCGGCACGTTCGCGGTCGAAGACACGCAGAAGATCCAGGCCGAGGTGTTCGGGCACCAGGGCACGCTGAAGACGGGCGTTCTCAAGCTCGGCGATCGCGTCGAGGCGCGCGTCGACATCGCGCTGCGCGAGCGCACCATGCGCAATCACTCGGTGACCCACCTCATGCACAAGGCCTTGCGCGAGGTGCTGGGGCCACACGTACAGCAGCGCGGCTCGCTCGTCGACGCGGAGAAGACGCGCTTCGATTTTTCGCACAACAAGCCGCTCACCGAGGACGAGATCCGCGAGGTCGAGGCCCGCGTCAACGCGGAGATCCTGCAGAACACGCCGACGCGCGCGCAGGTGATGCCGATCGAGCAGGCCAAGCGCTCGGGCGCGATGATGCTCTTCGGCGAGAAGTACGGCGACGAGGTGCGCGTGCTCGAGATCGGCTCTTCGCGCGAGTTCTGCGGCGGCACCCACGTCGCCCGCACCGGCGACATCGGCGTGTTCAGGATCTATTCCGAAGGCGGCGTCGCCGCCGGCATCCGCCGCGTCGAAGCCACCACCGGCATGACGGCGCTCGCCATGATGAATGCGCAGCTGCAGGAATTCCGGGAGCTCGGGCGCCAGCTGCGCGCCCAGCCGGGTGCGGGCATGGCGCAGAAGGCGCTCGCCACGCTC
The DNA here is from genome assembly GCA_036524215.1 of Burkholderiales bacterium. Lineage (GTDB taxonomy): Bacteria > Pseudomonadota > Gammaproteobacteria > Burkholderiales > SG8-39 > SCGC-AG-212-J23. The sequence goes on along the minus strand of DATDCR010000229.1, from coordinate 11,359 downwards.
CTCGAGGAGAAGAAGTCGCTCGAGAAGGAGCTTTCGCGCATGCGCTCGAAGCTGCTGAGCGGTCAGGGCGGTGATCTCAGCTCGCAGGCCATCGAGGTGAAGGCGAAGGATGGCCAGGTGATGCGCGTGCTGGCGGTCACGCTCGACGATGCCGACCCGAAGACCATGCGCGAGACCGTCGACCGGCTCAAGGACAAGCTCAAGTCGGCGGCGATCGTCCTGGGGGCGGTGAACGACGGCAAGGTTTCGCTCATCGCCGGCGTCACGGCCGATCTCACCGGCAAGGTGAAGGCCGGCGAGCTGGTGAACTACGTGGCGCAGCAGGTGGGCGGCAAAGGCGGCGGCCGGCCCGACATGGCGCAGGCCGGGGGCACGAACCCGGCGGGGCTACCCGGCGCGCTGCAGTCGGTGAAGTCCTGGGTGGAGCAAAGAGTCTGAGCCGCTAGAAGCCGATCTTTTGGCGCCGAGCGCTGCGGCTCAGCTGCACGTCGTCGGGCTGCACCTCGCTGCGGCCGGCCAGCTTGGCGGTGCCGAACGCCGACTGGATCGCGCGGCGCATCTCGCGCGGCGCGAGCGCCGCCAGCTTCTCCAGCGTGGCCTCGCTCGGCCTGTCCGGAAACTGCTTGCCCCAGTCGTGGGCGTTGCGCACTTCGCTGTAGATGTTGGTGGCGATGCGCAGCGACCCCGCCTCGTCGGGCGGATCGATCTCGTAGACCGTCAGGCGGTTGAGCAGCGGCTCCGGAATGCGCGCCGCATCGTTCGCCGTGGCGAGCCAGACGGCGCCCGAAGCGTCGATCGGCAGCTCGACGAACTCGTCGACGAAGCGCGACGCGGTGTCGATTTCCAGCAGCTCGTACAGCGCGCCGAGCGGATCGTACTGCCCGTCCCCGCTCGCCTTGTCGATCTCGTCGACGGCGATGACCGGGTTCGCGTATTCGCCGTTCAGGAAAGTGTCGAACACCTTGCCCGGTTTCGCGTTCTTCCATTGCGACGACGCGCCCGACAGCACCCAGCCGGCAGTGAGCGAGCTCATCGGCACGAATCCGAACCCGGTGCCCAGAAGCTCTGCAAGTTTGCGCGCGAAGTGCGTCTTGCCGATGCCGGGCTCGCCGAGCAGGAGCATGGGCGGCAATTCGATCGAGTCGTTCGAATCGACGCAAAGCGCGAGGTGCTTGCGGATGTCCTCGAGCACGGGCGCGAAGTTGGGCAGCTCCTCGAAGAGGCTTTCCATCTGCGGCAGCGCCGAAGGCTTCACGGTGAAGCGCTGGCCGCCGAGGCGCAGCATCTTCTCGTACACCGAGCGCAGCGCTTCGTTCGCGGCGGGCGGCAGCTCCTGTAGCGCTTTCTCTACGGCGGGAACGTCGTAGACATCCTTGAACCCTGCGATCGGAATCGTCACGCTAGCCGACATGGGTCACCTCTCTTTGAGTTCTTATTCGCCCATTCACTCCGAGTGGAAAACGTAACATGGTGATTCCTTCCAAGCAAACTGCAAGCCTGGCAGCCGCCCATGCGGAGTGCCAATCAGCTACAGTAGTCCGCCATGCCTAATACAACGCGCGAGTACTTCCAAGGTTTCGGCGCAGCACATCTTCCGGGCCACGTCGGCGTGGAAATCCTCACGGTCGGGCCCGACGCCATCGAAAGCCGCATGGCGGTGGAGAAGCGCGTGATGGCGCCGAACGGCTACCTGCATGCCGCGTCGGTCGTCGCCCTCGCCGACACGAGCTGCGGCTACGGCTGCGTGGTGAACCTGCCGCAGGGCGCGCGCGGCTTCACGACGATCGAGCTGAAGGCCAACTTCCTCGGCACGGCGCGCGACGGCGCGATCCGCTGCCGCGCCACGCCGGTGCACCGCGGGCGCACGACGCACGTCTGGGATGCAGTGGTGACCCTCGAGGAGACGGCGTCGAAGATCGCGCTCTTCCGCTGCACCCAGATGATCCTCTGGCCGAAGTAGGGCGCAAGTGGACAAGCGCCCGCCACTCATGCTTGAATGCGCAACATGAACCGCCGGTTCTTCGGGTTTTTCTTTTACTTCCACTGCCGACTGGCGGACTGGACCGGCTAAGCTCAACCTTAGAATCCAACCCAAACCGCCAGCGCCGCAAGCCTGGCGGTTTTTGTTTTTGGGGACCGACAAATGACCGCGCCACTCGACAACTATCTCGCCACCGTTCCCGCGGACAAGACCTCGCTCACCGACGACGAGCGCATCGAGAACATCGTGCCGCTGCCGCCGCCGGAGCACCTGATCCGGTTCTTCCCGATCCAGGGCACCGCGGTCGAGGCGATCATCACCGAGACGCGGCGCCAGGTGCGCCAGATCCTGCACGCCAGGTCGGACCGGCTGCTGGTCGTCATCGGGCCGTGCTCGATCCACGACCCGGCCGCGGCCATGGCCTACGCGGAGAAGCTCGCCGTCGAAAGAAAGAAGCACGCCGGCGAGCTCGAGATTCTCATGCGCGTGTACTTCGAGAAGCCGCGCACCACGGTGGGCTGGAAGGGACTGATCAACGATCCCTACCTGAACGGCAGCTTCCGCATCAACGAAGGCCTGCGCATCGCGCGCGACCTGCTGGTGCGCATCAACGAGGTGGGCGTGCCCGCGGGCTGCGAATTTCTCGACGTGATCTCGCCGCAGTACATCGGCGACCTCGTCTCCTGGGGCGCGATCGGCGCGCGCACGACGGAAAGCCAGGTGCATCGCGAGCTCGCCTCGGGCCTCTCGGCGGCGGTCGGCTTCAAGAACGGCACCGACGGCAATGTGCAGATCGCCATCGACGCGCTGCTCGCCGCGCGCCAGAAGCACCATTTCCTTTCGGTCCACAAGAGCGGGCAGGTGGCGATCGTGGAAACGCGCGGCAACGAGGATTGCCACATCATCCTGCGCGGCGGACGCGCGCCGAACTACGATGCGAAGAGCGTCCAATCGGCCTGCGAAGAGCTCGCGCGCGCCGGCTTGCCGCAGCGCCTGATGATCGATTGCTCGCACGCCAATGCCGCAAAGCAGTACCAGCGCCAGGTCGACGTGACGCGCGACATCGCCGCGCAGATCACCGGCGGCGAGCGGCGCATCATCGGCGTGATGGTCGAGTCGCATCTGGTCGAAGGCCGCCAGGCGCTGGAGGCCGGCAAGCCGCTCAACTTCGGGCAGAGCATCACGGATGCCTGCCTCGGCTGGGATGATTCCGTGGCGCTGCTCGACACGCTGGCCCAGGCAGTCCGGCGCCGCCGCGAGGGGCGCGGTGAGCAGCGGCACTAGGCTTTCGGCATAATCGGGCGAGTCATGGCAGAGCGCCCGCAGCAGCTTTCCCACCTCGAGCACCTCGGCGACGCGACGAAGTTCGCCGAGCAGATCCATGCGCTCATCCCGAAATGCACGCTGCTCGAGAATTTCTCTCCCGCGGAAGTGCGCCTGCTCGCGCACTTCATGGAGGTCTACCGCGCGGAGGGCGGCGTCGAAATCATCCGCGAAGGCGACGGCGGCGACTTCATGCTGATGCTGCTGGACGGCAAGGCCGAGGTATACAAGCGCGACCGCTGGAATACGCCGCAGCTTCTCGCCACGGTCGAGGCCGGGCGTACGCTGGGCGAGATGTCGATGATCGACGGCGAGGCGCGCTTCGCCACCTGCGTCGCCGCCGAGACGGCGCTGATCGCCGTGCTCGACCGTGAGAGCCTGGCCCGCATCATCGTCGAGCAGCCGCTGCTCGGCGCGAAGATCCTGATGGAGCTGGTGCTGATGCTGTCGCAGCGGCTGCGCGCGACCAGCCAGCGCCTGCTCGGGCTGCTCGACGAGCAGCAGGCGGACGGAACGGCCCCGAACCTGCTTTAGGCGACCCGGTTGTAAGGCGGCGCACAGCGCGCGCGACAATAGAACTATGCACGCCACCCTCCCTCTGATGCGCCGTTACGGTTTTCCGGCGGTGCGACGAAAGCGGCTCGAGACGCTGCAGGTCAACCTCGGCTATCGCTGCAACCAGAGCTGCGTGCACTGCCACGTGAACGCCGGGCCGCAGCGTACGGAAACGATGTCTCCGCAGACGATCGAGGAAGTCATTTCCTTCCTGCAGGCATCGGCGGTGCAGACGCTCGACATCACCGGCGGCGCGCCGGAGCTGCATCCGCGGTTTCGCCACCTGGTGTCGCGCGCGAGAGAAATCGGAAAGCACGTCATCGACCGCTGCAACCTCACGGTCCTGCAGGAGCCCGGACAGGAGGGCCTCGCCGCCTTCCTCGCACGCGAGCGGGTGGAAATCATCGCCTCGCTTCCCTGCTATACGGAGGCGCTCGTCGAGCGCCAGCGCGGCAAGGGCGTGTACGAGCGCAGCATCGCCGCTTTGCAGGAATTGAACCGGCGCGGGTATGGCGCTGCCGAGGCGGGTTTGCAGCTCAACCTGGTCTACAACCCGCAAGGACCGTCCCTGCCGCCGGCGCAGGAAAAGCTCGAAGCGGACTACCGGCGCGAGCTCGGCGAGCGTCACGGCGTGCGGTTCAACCGCCTGTACACGCTTGCCAACATGCCGATCCAGCGCTTCGGCTCGATGCTGGTCTCGAAGGGGCAGTTCGAGCAGTACATGGCGCTGCTGCGCGCCTCGCACAAGGACGAAAACCTCGCGGCGGTGATGTGCCGCAGCCTCGTGTCGGTCGACTGGCAGGGATTCGTCTACGACTGCGACTTCAACCAGATGCTCGGCGTGCCGCTCGCGATCAACGGCCATCGCCGGGTGCGGCTTGCCGATCTCCTCAAGGAAGACCTCGAAGGCAACGCCATCGCCGTGCGCGACCACTGCTACGGCTGCACCGCCGGGCAGGGGTCGTCGTGCGGCGGCGCCCTGCAGTGACGCGCAGCCGGGCCGTCGTCCTTCTCGTGCTGGCGGTGGCGGTGGTGGCCTTCTTCGCGGCAGGCCTGCATCGCTACCTCGGCTTCGAGTACCTCAAGCAGCAGCAAGCGGAGCTCGCCAGCCGTTATCACGCGCATCCGCTCGCCACGGCCGCGGCCTACTTCGCCCTCTACGTGGCCGTGACCGGCCTTTCCGTGCCGGGCGCCACCGTATTGACGCTCGCCGGCGGCGCCGTCTTCGGGCTGCTGTGGGGCACGCTGCTCGTCTCCTTCGCCTCCTCGATCGGTGCCACGCTCGCCTTCCTCGCTTCGCGCTTCGTGCTGCGCGACTGGGTGAAGCAAAGATTCGCCACCCAGCTCGAGGCGGTCGACCGCGGCATCGAGAAGGAGGGCGCCTTCTATCTCTTCACGCTGCGCCTCGTGCCGGCGATTCCCTTCTTCGTCATCAACCTGGTGATGGGCGTGACCGCCATGCGGGCGCGCACGTTCTACGCGGTGAGCCAGCTCGGCATGCTGGCCGCCACGCTGGTCTACGTGAACGCCGGCACGCAGCTCGCGCGCATCGATTCGCCGCTGGGGATCCTCTCGCCGGCGCTCATCGGCGCGCTGGTGCTGCTCGGCATCCTGCCGCTGGTGGCGAAGAAGATTGTCGATGGCGTGAAGGCGCGGCGCGTCTATGCGCGCTGGCAGAAGCCGCGGCGTTTCGATCGCAACCTGGTGGTCATCGGCGCCGGTGCGGCCGGGCTCGTCTGCGCGTACATCGGCGCCGCCGTGCGTGCGAAGGTGACGCTCGTCGAGCGCGACCGCATGGGCGGCGATTGCCTGAACAGCGGCTGCGTGCCCTCCAAGGCGCTCATCAAGTCGGCGCGCGTGCTCGCGCAGATGCGCCGCGCGGCGGATTACGGCCTGCGCGTACCGCCGGTCGAATTCCAGTTCTCCGAAGTCATGGAACGGGTGCAGCGGGTCGTGCGCGCGGTCGAGCCGCACGATTCGATCGAGCGCTACACGGCGCTCGGCGTGGAGTGCCTGCAGGGCGAGGCGCGCATCACATCGCCGTGGACCGTCGAAGTGCGCAGCGCGGCCGCTGCCCGCACGCTTTCCACCCGCGCGATCGTCATCGCGGCCGGCGCGAGGCCGTTGGTGCCGCCCATTCCCGGCATCGAGCGCATCGAGGTGCTGACCTCGGACAACGTCTGGCAGTTGCGCGAGCTGCCGCAGCGGCTCGTCGTGCTCGGCGGCGGCCCGATCGGCTGCGAGCTCGCGCAGGCCTTTGCGCGCTTCGGCTCGCGTGTCACGCAAGTGGAGATGCTGCCTCGCCTGCTCTCGCGCGAGGATCCCGAAATCTCGACGCTGCTGCGCGAGCGCTTTCTTGCCGAGGGCATCGAGGTGCGCACCGGCTATCGCGCGGTGCGCATCGAGCCCGGCCGCACGCTGGTGTGCACCCATGGCGGCGAGGAAGTGCGCTTCGAGTTCGATCGGCTGCTCTGCGCGCTCGGCCGCGCGCCGAACACGGCGGGCTACGGGCTCGAAGAGCTCGGCATCCCGGTGACGCGGGAGCGCACGGTAGAAACCAACGACTACCTGCAAACCCTGTATCCGAACATCTACGCATGCGGCGACGTGGCGGGGCCTTATCAATTCACCCACACGGCTTCGCACCAGGCGTGGTATGCGACCGTGAATGCGCTCTTCGGCCGCTGGCGGCGCTTCCGCGCCGATTACTCGGCGATTCCCTGGGCCACGTTCACGGAGCCCGAAGTCGCGCGCGTCGGCTTGAACGAAACGGAAGCGAAGGCGCGCGGCATAGCCCACGAGGTGGCGACCTATCCGCTCGCGGAGCTCGACCGTGCGCTCGCGGACGATGCGACCACCGGCATGGTCAAGGTGCTCACCGTGCCGGGCAAGGACCGCGTCCTCGGCGCCACCATCGTCGGCGAGCATGCCGGCGACCTGATCGTCGAATTTACGGCCGCGATCAAGCATGGCATCGGCCTCAACAAGATCCTCGGCACGATCCACGTCTATCCGACGTTTTCCGAGGCGGCGAAGTACGCCGCGGGTGCGTGGAAGCGCGCACATGCGTCGGAATCGCTGCTGCGCAACGTCGAGCGCTTCCATGCCTGGATGCGCGGCTGATGCTCTCGGTCGTCGTTCCGGTGCTGAACGAGGCGCGCATCATTACGCAAGCGCTTGACGCGCTCGCCCCGCTGCGCCAGCGCGGACACGAGGTCATCGTCGTCGACGGCGGAAGTGACGACGGCACGCCGACTCTGGCGGCGCCGCTTTGCGATCGTTTGCTGGAGAGCCGGCGAGGACGCGCGCTGCAGATGAACGCCGGCGCGCGGACTGCGCACGGCGATGCGCTCCTTTTCCTGCACGTCGATACGCGCCTGCCTGATGGCGCAGATCGCTTGGTGCTCGCCGCGCTTGAGCGACATGCCTGGGGGCGCTTCGACGTCGCGATCGAGAGCGATCGTGCGCTGCTCAAGCTCGTCGGCTGCGCGATGAACTGGCGCTCCCGGCTGAGCGGGATCGCGACCGGCGACCAGGCGATCTTCGTGCGTCGCGAAGCCTTCAACGGCTTCCCAGAGATCGCGCTCATGGAAGACGTCGCCTTCAGCCGGGCGATGCGACGCCATGGCCGGCCGGCGTGCCTGCGAGAACGCGTCGTCACATCGGCTCGCCGCTGGGAGGCCGGCGGCGTCGTGCGCACGATCCTCCTCATGTGGCGCTTGCGCCTGCTTTATGCGCTCGGGCGCGCGCCCGAGGCGCTCGCGGTCCGCTATCCGGAACATCGCTGACAGCGTCGTGATCGTTTTTGCGCGCGCCCCGATCGCCGGGCGCGTGAAGACGCGGCTCGCCGAGCGTCTCGGCGCCGACGGCGCAGCACGCTTGCACAGGCAGCTCACGCGCAATGCCGTGCGTGTTGCGCGCGCGGCGCGCTGCGGTCGCGTCGAGGTGCATGTCACCCGCCGCCATGCGTTCTTTCGAATGCTTAAGAGCAAGCTTCGCCTGCAGCGCGGCGCCGATCTGGGCGAGCGCATGCACCGCGCCTTGCGCGATGCCCTGCGCCGCGAGCGTTGCGCCATCCTGATCGGGACGGATTGCCCGGTGCTCAAGCCGCGAGACCTGCGCCGTGCGACACGCTGGCTGCAGGGCGGCGCGGACCTCGTGCTCGCGCCGGCGGAAGACGGCGGCTACACGCTGATCGGCGCGCGTCGCCTCTCGGCGCAGATCTTCGCGAACGTGAACTGGGGAAAACCCCAGGTGATGCGCGAGACTTTGCGCAACATCGCGCGGACCGGCCTGCGCGCACGCCTCCTGCCTGCGGTATGGGACGTCGACCGGCCGGCGGACCTGGACCGGCTCAGAGCGCTCCGCTTTTCTTCAGCCTGGCGGCGACGCGCTCGGCGATAAGCCGGTAGCCGCTCGCGTTCGGATGGATGGGATCGGACTTGAGCCGCGTGTCCTTGAGCACCTCGCTGATCACGTCTCCCTCGTAGGGAATGCGCAGGTCTTTCGCGATCGCGGCATAGAAGGCGGGCGGCGAGGGAAGGAGCGACAGCTCGGGCGTGCCGATGAGGAGGACCGCTACACCACGGCTGCGCGCGAGCTCGACCATGGCGCGCACGTTGCGCTCGGCCTGCGCGTTGCCGAGGCGCCGGAGGAAATCATTGCCGCCGATGCACAGCAGCACGAGTTGCGGCCGGTATTCGTCGAGCGCGCCCGGCAGCCGCTCGAGCGCCTGCGCCGTGACTTCGCCCGGCACGCCGGCGCGCACGACCTTGCGGCCGATCAGGCTCTCGAGCTGGGCAGGATAGCTTTCATTCTCATTGGCCCCGCTACCATAGGTGAGGCTATCGCCGAACGCGAGAACGACCGCTTCGTTCGCGAGGCGCTCGAGACGGGGACGCTCGCCGCACGCGGCCAGCGCAAAGACGAGCGCGAGAAGCAGGAAACGCAAGGCTGACGCAGGCTGCAAGCGGGCGCGGCACGTTGATGAGGACGAACGAAGGAATGCTACACTCGCCCGCCTTGGGAGGAGAGGTGCGATGAAGATAAAGAGTCCAAAGGATTTCTGGGCCGGCATCATGTTCATCGGCTCCGGCGTGTTCTTCGCCGGATGGGCGATGGTCAACTACCAGATGGGCACGGCGGTGCGGATGGGGCCGGCCTACTTTCCGACCGTGCTCGGCGGGCTGCTCGCGGTGCTCGGTCTCATCATCCTGTTCGGCTCGTTCGCGGTCGAAGGCGAGAAGGTGCCCACTTTCCATTTCCGCCCGCTGGTGCTGATCAGCCTGGCGTGCGTGCTGTACGGGTACCTGATGAAGCCTCTCGGCCTGGTGCTCGCCACGGCGGCGCTCGTCTACGTGGCGGCGTTCGGCGGCCACGAGTTCAAGTGGAAAGAGGTGACGATCCTCTTCATCATCCTCATCATCTTCTCGGTGCTGGTGTTCGTGAAGGGCCTGACGCTGCCCTTCCCGATGTGGCCCGAGTACTTCGGCTGAGGCGGGCGAACGATGGACATCTTCCACAACCTGATCATCGGCTTCGGCGTCGCCATCACGCCGATCCACCTGCTCTACGCCCTGATCGGCTGCCTGCTCGGCACGCTGATCGGCGTGCTGCCCGGCATCGGGCCGGTCGCCACCATCGCGATGCTGCTGCCGATCACGTTCAACCTGAGCCCGGTGGCGGCGCTGATCATGCTCGCCGGCATCTACTACGGCGCGCAGTACGGCGGTTCCACCACCGCCATCCTGGTGAACATCCCGGGTGAAGCTTCGTCCGTGGTGACCTGCCTGGACGGCTATCAGATGGCGCGCCAGGGCCGCGCCGGTCCCGCGCTCGCCGTCGCGGCGCTCGGCTCGTTCTTCGCCGGCTGCGTGGCGACGATGGTGATTGCGGTCGCCGCGCCGCCGCTCGCCGAGCTCGCGCTCAAGTTCGGGCCGTCGGAGTACTTCTCGCTGATGGTATTCGGCCTGATCGCGGCGACCGTGCTCGCGCACGGCTCGCTCGTCAAGGCGATCGCCATGGTGGTCTGGGGCCTGCTTTTCGGTCTCATCGGCACCGACGTCAACTCGGGCGTGCTGCGCTACACCTTCGGCGTTCCGGAGCTCTCCGACGGCATCGGCTTCGTGATCGTCGCCATGGGGATGTTCGGCACGACCGAGATCATCATGAACCTCGAGCTGAAGGACAAGCGCGAGATCTTCACCAAGAAGGTGACGCACCTTTTCCCGACCAAGGAAGACCTGAAGCGGGCCTGGGCGCCGGTGCTGCGCGGCACGATGCTCGGCTCCTTCCTTGGCATCCTGCCGGGCGGCGGCGCGCTGCTTTCGTCGTTCGGCGCCTACACGGTCGAGAAGAAGCTTTCCAGGTATCCGGAGCAGTTCGGCAAAGGCGCGATCGAGGGCGTGGCGGGCCCGGAGTCGGCGAACAACGCCGGCGCGCAGACCTCCTTCATCCCGATGCTGACGCTCGGCATCCCCGGCAACGCGGTGATGGCGCTGATGATCGGCGCCCTGATGATCCAGGGCATCGCGCCCGGACCGCAGGTGATGAACGAGAAGCCGGAGCTCTTCTGGGGCCTGATCGCCTCGATGTGGGTGGGCAACCTGATGCTGGTGGTGCTCAACCTGCCGCTGATCGGCATGTGGGTGAAGCTGCTCACCGTGCCCTACCGGTATCTCTTCCCCTCGATCCTCGTGTTCATGTCGATCGGCGTGTTCAGCCTTTCGAACAACGCCTTCGACGTGCTGATCATGGCCGTCTTCGGCATCCTCGGCTACGTCTGCGTGAAGCTGGAGTGCGAGCCCGCGCCGATGATCCTCGGCTTCATCCTCGGGCCGCTGATGGAGGAGAACCTGCGGCGCGCGATGCTGCTCTCGCGCGGCGATCCGACCGTGTTCTTCACCAAGCCGATCAGCGCCGGCTTCATGATCGCCTCGGTGATCCTGCTCGCCATCGTCGCGCTGCCGGCGATCCGCAAGAAGCGCGAAGAGGTCTTTGTCGAGGATTAAGGCGCTGCGGTTCCTGCTTGCTGCGGCGGCGCTCGCCACCGCAGCAAGCGTCCTGGCCGAAGACTGGCCATCGCGCGCGATTCACCTGGTCGTGCCCTATCCGCCCGGCGGTCCCGTGGACCTCTCGGCGCGCGTCATTGCGGGCAAGCTGCAGGGCGCGCTCGGCCAGCCGGTCGTGGTCGAGAACAAGCCGGGCGCGGGCGGCAACATCGGCGCCGACGCCGTGGCGAAGAGCGCGCCGGACGGCTACACGCTGGTGATGGGCGCCGTGGCGACGCATGCGATCAATCCCGCGCTCTACCCGAAGCTGCCTTACGACCCGGTGCAGGATTTCCGGCACGTTGCGCTGCTCGTGCAGGTACCGAACGTGCTGGTGGTCAACAATGACGTGCCTGCACGCGATGTTGAGGGGCTGGTTGCGCTCGCGAAGGCGCAGCCCGGCAAGCTCGACTTCGCTTCCGGCTCGACCGGCTCGACCGGGCATCTCGCC
>DATDCR010000228.1:0-3466 GCA_036524215.1 Burkholderiales bacterium | reverse complement strand
CGATGCTCGGCTCGCGCCGCGTCGGCGTGACCGAGGCGGCGAGCGAGCTGCAGCAGGCCGGCCTCATCCGGTACAGCCGCGGGCGCATCCGCATCCTCGACGAGGCGGGCCTGAAGAAGAAATCGTGCGAGTGCTACCGCTTCATCCGGCGGCAGTACGGTGCGCTGCTCACCGACGTGCCGAAATTCCTGTCCAGATAGCTCGCCGAATACCAGCCAGCGGGTATTAGTTCTCGCCCGCGAGAGCGTCCCGCCGGCGTCTAAGTGCGGGACCGTACATATACGGGCAGATCATCCGTGTACGCTGGCGGCGTGCTGCACGAATTCCTCAGCGCCAACCGTGCCGAGCTGATCGAGCGTTGCGCCCTCAAGGTCGCCCAGCGGCCGGCCCCGAAGGCGACCGCCGCCGAGCTCGATCACGGCATACCGCTATTCCTCGACCAGCTCGTCAAGACGCTGTGCATGGAGCGCATGCCCGATCCGATGCAAAGCCGTCGCGTTTCCGGACCCTCGGGCGGCGGCCCTGCGGTGTCCGAAATCGGCACGACGGCCGCGCGCCACGGCCTCGAGCTTCTGCGGCACGGCTTCACGGTCGATCAGGTGGTGCACGACTACGGCGATCTGTGCCAGGCGATCACCGACCTCGCCTTCGAGCGCTCGGCGCCGATCGAGATCGACGAGTTCCGCACGCTCAACCGCTGCCTGGACAACGCGATCGCCGACGCCGTCACCGAGTTCGCGTATCAGCGCGATCTGCTGCTCGCCGAGAGAGAGGAACAGGCGCTCAACGAGCGCCTCGGGTTTCTCGCCCACGAGCTGCGCAACCTCATCCAGACGGCGACGCTCGCCGTCAGCGCCATGCGCGCCGGCAACGTCGGGCTCGCCGGGGCGACCGGCGCGGTGCTCGACCGCAGCCTGGTGGGGCTGCGCAATGTCATCGATCGATCGCTCGCCGACGTGCGCGTGATGGCCGGCATGCCGGCGCGGCGCCAGCTGATCCGGCTGCCCGGGTTCATCGACGAAGTGCGCATTTCGGCCTCGCTCGAGGCGCAGGCGCGCGGCTGCGGGTTCGTCGTTTCCGCCGTCGAGCCGCAGCTTGCGGTCAGCGGCGACCGCGAGCTGCTTTCGGCCGCGGTCGGCAACCTGCTGCAGAACGCCTTCAAGTTCACCGAGCGCGATACCGAGGTCTCGCTGAACGTCTATGCGCGCGACGAGCGCGTTCTGATCGAGGTCGCAGACCGTTGCGGCGGCCTGCCCGAGGGCGACGCCGAGACGATGTTCGAGTCGTTCTCGCAGGCGAGCGCGGACCGAACCGGCCTCGGGCTGGGGCTATCCATCTGCCGCAGCAGCGTCGAGGCCAACGGCGGCGTACTCAGGGTGCGCGACGTGCCGGGTACCGGCTGCGTCTTCACGATCGACCTGCCGCGCTACGGGTTATCCGCGCGCGAGGCGCCGTAGATCATCAGCACGGGCGCCAGCTTCGACGCGTCGATGCCGACGGCGGCAGCGTTCTGCCGGTTCTTGTCCTCGAGCGTCTTGATCAGGCCGTCGACGCCGCTCGTGCGCACGATGTTCTCGAACGACTCGCGGTAGGCGAGGACAAGGCTGACGCCGGCGATCTTGACGTCGTAGACCTGCCAGCCGGCGCGGCCGTCGGCCATGTCGTAGTCGATGGTGAGCGGCTCTACGCCGGAGCGGCGCATGGCCGAGCGCACCGTCACCTCCGTGTCGCCGGCCGCGGCGCGCAGCGGCTTGTACTCGATCGCATGCTCGCGAAAGTCGAGCAGCGCCTTCGAGTACGTGCGCACCAGCAGGATCTTGAACTGCCCGGCGAGCGCGAGCTGCTGCTCCGGCGAGGCGAGCCGCCAGTTGCGCGCGACGGCGATGCGGGTCATGCGCTCGAAGTCGAACACCGGCGCGATCCGCTTGTCGATGAGCTGGGCGAGGTCGGCCGAGCGTTTCGCGCCCGGATCCTGCCGCAGGACCGTCATCGTCTCGGCCGTGAGCCCGCTCATGATCTGGTCGGGTCGCAGCGGCGCCGGGGCGACCAGTTGTGCGCTTGCGCCCTGGCAGGCGATGACGAGCGAGGTAGCGAAGAGAACTGCGCGGAGCTTTTGCATGGCACGATTCTCCGCTCGGGTAGAACGCGCCTCCGTGCGTTACCGCACCCCAGGTGCCGCTAATTGCTCCGAAAGGTGACGGGTTTCAGGTTTCCCGACAAATAAAGCGGATGCGCCGGCTCCCCCTCGCCGTTGATGCGCAGCGCATGAAGCGGCACGCCGGCTTTCCTTAGCAGGGAAAGAACGTTGGCGGAGCGCTCGAGATGCGCGCCATGGTTGCCCCACGCGCAGACGACGAGCGCGGCTTCGCGCGCCGCGGCCACGATCGCCCGATTGTTGCCGCGGCCGACCGGATCCGCCGCGGCCCGCATCGCCCGCGGATCCGTCGCGCGCCAGCCGAAGAGGTTGGTGACGATGAGCGAGCCGTAGCCCCAGCGCTCGGCGTAGATGCGCGCGCGCGTGCACGACGGATCGAGCTTCACCTCGTCCGCCGTGCTCGGGTTGAGCATGAGGAAATTCGCCGCCGGCAGCGACTCGTCCCAGCGCCGCCAGAGGAGGTAGCGCCAGCGCCGGCAGGGCGAGAAGACCGCGCCCGAGGGACTCACGACGATGCCCATAGAATGCCGATTGTATGAAAGTCTTCCTCGACTACGACCAGCAGGAGCTCGACGCCGCCTACGACCAGGCGGTCTACGCGCCCAACCGCGACCAGATCCTGGCGCGGCTCGCGCACACGAGCGAGCTCGTGCGCCGTCGCATCGGCACGCCCGAACGCCTCTCGTACGGCGAGAAATCCATCGAAGGGATGGACCTCTACCGCGCGCAGAAGGCAAACGCGCCGGTGAACATCTTCGTGCATGGCGGTGCCTGGCGCGCAGGCCTCGCGCGCGACTGCGCATTTCCCGCCGAGATGCTGGTGCGTGCCGGCAGCCATTTCATCGCGCTCGATTTCGAGAACGTGCTCGAGACGAAAGGGGACCTGCTGCCCATGGCCGAGCAGGTACGCCGCGGCATCGCCTGGGTGTGCCGGAATGCGGCGCAGCTCGGCGCCGACCCCGGGCGCATCTACATCTCAGCCACGTCGTCGGGCGCCCACCTCGCGGGCGTCGCCGCGACGACCGACTGGACGAAATATGACCTCGCTGCCGCGCCGATCCGCGGCTACACGCTGTGCAGCGGGATGTACGACCTGCGCGGCCCGCGGCTTTCCAAGCGCTCCGCCTACGTCAAGTTCACCGACGAGAGCGAGCACGCGCTCTCACCGCAGCGTCATATCGAGCGCATCAATGCGCCCATCGTGCTCGTCTACGGCTCGCTCGAGACGCCGGAATTCCAGCGCCAGTCGCGCGACTTCGCCGACGCGCTGACGCGCGCGGGAAAGATCTGCGAAATCATCCGCTGCGAGGG
>DATDCR010000227.1:0-35591 GCA_036524215.1 Burkholderiales bacterium | reverse complement strand
GAGGGGTCACGCCGGTGACTGAACTCGCAAGGTCCGCGCGCGCCCGGGGCCTCGCGCCTTCCCGGCACCGCCCCCGGGGGCGCGGGAACCCGCACCTGCCTGCCTCCCCGCGACGGCGTGAGGTGTGATGACTTGATAGCCTCACCCAGGGCATCGGGCAGGCGCTCACGGAGAATTGCGCCTACGACGAGAGCGGGCAGCTGGTGAGCGGCAGCCTCGCCGACTATTGCATCCCGCGCGCGAGCGATGTGCCGCTCTTCAAGATCGACACGCGCGAGACGGCGTGCACGCACAACCCGCTCGGCGTCAAGGGCTGCGGCGAGGCCGGCGCCATCGGCGCGCCCGCGGCCGTGATGAACGCGATCACCGACGCCATCGGTGTGAAGGACCTACCCATGCCCGCCACCGCGCAGAACGTGTGGCGAGCGATGCACAAAGCCGCTTAGGCGTCCCATAAGACCGCATAGGAGAACATCATGCATGCATTCCAATACCATCGTCCCTCGAGCGCCAAGGACGCCGCCGCGCTCGCCGCGCAGAAGTCCGAAGGCCGCTACCTCGCCGGCGGGCAGAGCCTGGTGCAGGCGATGAAGCTGCGCCTGTCAGCACCGTCCGATCTCATCGACCTGGCTTCGCTGAAAGAATTGAGCGGGATAAAGATCTCGGGCAACGCGATCGAGATCGGCGCCATGACGCGCCATGCCGAGGTCGCGGCTTCGGCCGAGGTCAAGAAGGCGATTCCCTCGCTCGCTGCGATGGCGGCCCTCATCGGCGATCGCCAGGTGCGCCATCTCGGCACCCTGGGCGGCTCCCTCGCCAACAGCGATCCGGCGGCGGACTATCCGGCGGCGATCCTGGCGCTGAACGCGACCGTTGCCACCAATAAGAAGAAGATTCCTGGCGACCAGTACTTCAAGGGCCTGTACGAGACGGCGCTCGAGCCGGGGGAGCTCATCACGTCGGTGTCCTTCCAGGTGCCCAAGCGCGGCGCCTATATGAAATTCCGCAACCCGGCCTCGCGCTTCGCGATGGTCGGCGTCTACGTCGCCGACTTCGGCGGCGGCAACGTGCGCGTCGGCGTCACCGGCGCCGGCCCCTGCGCCTTCCGCCAGGCCGACATGGAGAAGGCGCTGGCGGCCAAGTTCACGCCGGACGCGGTGGCCGGCATCAAGGTGAAGGCCGCCGGCCTCAACAACGACCTGCACGCCTCGCCCGAATATCGCGCGCACCTGATCACCGTCATGGCGAAGCGCGCCGTCGAGCAGGCGCTTAAATAGGGACAGACCCCATTTTTCTCATCTGAGAAATGGTGACAGTCCCCATTTAGGGGTCAGTGCGACTTCGTGCGCGACTGCTCGGCGCGCGCGGCACCGATGGCGGTCTTCACGTGCTTCTTCTCTTCGGGCGGCGGCAGCACGGCCTTCATGCCGAGCGCCTGCATCGAGAGCTCGCGCAGCCAGCCCTTCGAGTGGTAGTAGTGCTCGTCTTCCTGGTCCTCGACTTCCTGATAGGCCTCCTTCAAGGCCTTGCCTTCGGCGCCGGTCATCTTCTTCGCGACCTCGCCGATGAGCTGCCAGTTCGAGTGATCCTTCTCCTCCGCCAGGACGACGCATTCGCACGCCACGCACTCGGCCTGCGCCTTGTCCCCGGAGCCCAGCGCCGCTTCCATTGCCGCGACGAGCGACTGGCCCATGTCATGCACGATCTTGCGGCCGGGGCTCTGCTCCTCGGCGTCGAGCTCCATCTGCGAGCAGACGTCTTGTAGGATTTGCACGTGCCGCTCGGTTTCCTGGTGGTACTTCTCCCACTCTTCCTTCAGGTCTTCGTTCTGCGCGCACTTCAGCGCGGTCTCATAGATCTTCACGCCGCCGCGCTCGTGCTCGAGCGATTGCAGGATGAGCTCCTTGACGACTTGCATTTCCATCGCGTCCTCCGGGGGTTGGTCCCCCGAGGCAGCAAAGCCCGTGCCGATGGCAGATCCGTCAGTCGACGATATCGTCGGAGCGCAGCAGGAGGTCAGGGGGAATGGTGATCTTCAACGCCGCGGCGGTCTTGCGGTTGATCACCAGCTCGAACTTCGTCGGCCGCTCGATCGGCAGCTGGCCGGGCCGCGCGCCCTTCAGCACCTTGTCGATGAAGGCGGCCGCGCGGTAGTAGAGGTTCGGATACGCGGCGCCATAGGAAAGCAGTCCGCCCGACTCGACGAAGCTGCGCGAGGCATACACGGCGGGCAGGCGCTGGCGGGCGGCGAACTCGATGATCAGGGTCTGATACGCCTGCGTCAGCGTCTCGACGCCGAAGATGAGGCCATCGATGCCTTCCTTGACCGCGTTTTCGAGCGCCAGCTCGAGCTCGTCCGGCTTTCGCACGTCGATCATCTCGACGCGGATGTTCATGCCGGGCGCCGCTTCCTGCACGACCTTCCACATGCCGAGCGAGGCCGGATTGTCGGGATTGACGAGCGCGCCGACGCGCTTCATGCCCGGCGCCAGCGCCCGCAGGAGCTCGAGGCGCTTTGGACCGAGCTCGCTCACCGCGCTGGTGAGCCCGGTGATGTTGCCGAGCGGCGCGTCGATCGGGTCGGAGATCGCCGCAGCGACGACCGGGATGGCGCCTTCGACGTCGCGCGCGGCGAGGGTCGCCGGCGTGCCGCGGGTGAGGAAGACGTCCACCTTCTGCTTGGCCAGCTCAGCGGCGAGCGCGGGAAAGCGCTCGGTGCGGCCATCGGCCGAGCGATAAAGGACGATATAGCCGCGGCCCTCCTCGTAGCCCAGCTCCTTCATGCCGCGGTGGAGCTCGGCGAGGTTGGCGTTATTCGCCCTGATCGGCAGGGTTTCCAGCATGCCGATGCGGAAGATCCTGGCCGCGGGCTTGTCCTGCGCAGCGAGCGGCGCGCAAGCGAAACCCAGCGCACCGGCGAGGAATCGGCGTCGCGACGTCACGGCGCGCATGGTAATCCCGCAGGGCTTTTGCCGAAACCTCGGCTCGTCCCGGCTCGCGGCATCGCATGCAGGCTGGCAGCGCTTCGCCAAATGGCCGAAAATGCCGTCCTTTCAAGCTGGTTGCCATGTCCAAAGCGCTTCCCCCATCGATCGATGAGACGCAGGCACTGCTCGCCTCGGCCGACTACGTCGCCGACCGCAGCCTCGCCACCTCGCTTTACCTCGCCCTCGCCATGCGTCGCCCGCTCTTTCTCGAAGGCGAGGCGGGCGTCGGCAAGACCGAGATCGCCAAGGTGCTGTCGCAGGCGCTCGGGCGCGAGCTGATCCGGCTGCAGTGCTACGAAGGCCTCGACATCGCGCAAGCGGCGTACGAGTGGAACTACCCGCGCCAGATGATCGAGATCCGCATGGCGGAGGCCGAAGGCGTCAAGTCGCGCGAAGGCCTCGAGCAGGACATCTTCTCGGAGCGCTTCCTCATCCGCCGTCCCTTGCTGCGCGCGCTCGAGCCGCTCGGCGCCGTGCCGGTGCTGCTCATCGACGAGCTCGACCGCACCGACGAGCCGTTCGAGGCGTACCTGCTGGAAGTGCTTTCAGACTGGCAGCTGACGATCCCGGAGATCGGCACGGTGAGGGCGAAGGAGCCGCCGATCGTGGTGATTACCTCGAACCGCACGCGGGAGATCCACGACGCGGTAAAGCGGCGCTGCTTCTACCACTGGGTCGACTATCCCGATGCGCAGCGCGAGCTGGAGATCCTGCATCGCAAGGCGCCGAAGGCGAGCGCCGCGCTTTCGCGCGAGGTGGTCGCCTTCGTGCAGCGCCTGCGCAAGAGCGAGCTTTTCAAGCTGCCGGGCGTCGCCGAAACCATCGACTGGGCGAACTGCCTGGTCGCGCTCGATCGCGTCGCGCTCGACCCCGAGACCGTGAACAACACCCTCGGGGTGCTGCTCAAGTACCGCGACGATCTCGAGCGGGTGGCGGGCGAGGAGGCCGAGCGGATGGTGAGCGAGGCCAAGACCGCAGCCGCCGCCTAGCCGCGACGACCATGGGCGCGGCCAGCTTTCTCAAACGCCTGATCGGGGGCGGGCGCGGCGGCATGGACCGCCGCACCGACGACCTGCTTGCGCTGTGCAACGCGCTGCTCGCCGAGAGCGGCGAATACGCGAGCACCGCGCTCGCGCGCGATGCGCTGGCCGCGTACCGAGCGCTCGACGAGGGCTGCCGCGACGAATTCTTCGAGACGCTCGCGCGCCAGTATTCGCCGCCGCCGGAGGCGGTCGGGCGCGCGGCAGGCGCCTACCAGAGCGATCCGTCGCCCGAGAACCTGATCGCGCTGCAGAACGTGGTCGAGCCGGCGCGGCAGGAGCTTTTCCATCGCCTCAACATGGCGCCCGGCGGCACCGCCGCGCTGGTCGAGATGCGCCGCCAGCTTCTCGGCAAGCTACGCTCGCATCCGCAATGGCGCGCGGTCGACGCGGACCTGCTGCGCGTGCTGCGCTCCTGGTTCAACCGCGGCTTCCTGCGCCTGGAGCGCATCGACTGGCGCACCTCGGCGCTGGTGCTGGAGAAGCTGATCCAGTACGAAGCCGTGCACGCCATCGAAGGCTGGCACGACCTGCGGCGCCGCCTCGCCGTCGACCGCCGCTGCTTCGCTTTCTTCCATCCGCAGCTGCCCGACGAGCCGATCATCTTCATCGAGGTGGCGCTGACGCGCGGCATGAGCGCGCAGGTGCAGCCGCTGCTCGATACCGGCGCCGCGCTCGAGCAGCCCGCGAACGCGGACTGCGCGATGTTCTACTCGATCACCAACTGCCAGGAGGGCTTGCGCGGGATCTCCTTCGGCAACCAGCTCATCAAGCAGGTGGCGGAGGACCTCAAGCGCGAGTTCCCGCACCTGCGCCGCTTCGCCACGCTTTCGCCGGTCCCCGGCTTCCGCAGCTGGCTCGCGCAGGCGCCGGTGAACGGCGACCACCGCACCCTGCTCGCCCGCCTCGACGACCCGGCCTGGCACATCGGCCACATCCCGGAAGCGCTGCAGAAGCTGCTGATGCGGCTCTGCGCCTATTACCTCCTGCATGCGAAGAACGGCGTCGAGCCCCTGGACCCGGTGGCGCGCTTCCACCTGGGCAACGGCGCCGCGCTCGAGCGCATCAACTGGATGGGCGACTCCTCCGAGCAGGGCATGTCGCGCGCGGCCGGCATGATGGTGAACTACGTGTACTGGCTGGCCGAGGTCGAGCGCAACCACGAGCGCTACTTCCGCGAGCACCAGATCGTCGCCTCGCCCGCCATCGAGAAACTGGCACGCGAATGCCCGCTACCAGCTCAAGCCGCGGCTTGAACCAGGGGCGGTTGTCGGAAAACGTGATGCACTTCGCGCGCCTGCTGCGCGCCGCGGGCCTGCGCATCGGCCCGGACCGCGTCGTGGACTGCGTCAACGCGCTGCAGATCGCGGGCGCCGCGCAGTTTCCAATGCGGCGGGACGACTGGTACTGGACCATGTCCGCCGTGCTGCTGTCGCGCCAGGAGCAGCGGCCGATCTTCGACCAGGCGTTCCAGATCTTCTGGCGCGACCCGAAGCTCGCCGAGCGCATGATGCAGGTGCTGATGCCCAAGGCGCAGGGGCAGACGGCGAAGCCCGAGCAGCAGAGCCAGCGCCTGACCGACGCGCTCCACAACCAGAAGCAGGAATCGAAGGGCGAGCAGCAGATCGACCTGCAGGCGCGGCTCACCTTTTCCTCGCGCGAGGTCCTGCAGCGCATGGACTTCGACACCATGTCGGCGGCGGAGCTGGCCGAGGCGAAGAAGATGATCGCCGAGCTGCGCCTGCCGCTGCCCGAGGTGCGCACGCGGCGCTTCTATCGCCATCGCGCCGGGCGGCGCGTCGACCTGCGCAGCACGCTGCGCGAAAGCCTGCGCGACGGCGGCGACATCATCCCGCTGGTGCGCGCCGCGCCGCGCGAGCTGCATCCGCCGCTCGTCGTGCTGTGCGACATCTCGGGCTCGATGAACCCGTACGCGCGCATGTTTCTCCACTTCCTGCATGCCATCACCAACGACCGCGACCGCGTCTCGGTGTTCGTGTTCGGCACGCGGCTCACCAACATCACGCGGCAGCTGCGCCACCGCGATGTCGACGTCGCCATGGCCAAGGTCGCCGAGGCGATCAAGGACTGGTCGGGCGGTACGCGCATCGGCGCGAGCCTGCGCGAGTTCAACTTCAAATGGGCGCGCCGCACGCTCGGCCAGAACGCCTGCGTCCTGCTCGTTTCCGATGGCCTCGACCGCGAGGCGGGCGAAGGGCTCGGCGAGGAGATGGAGCACCTCGCCAAGGCCTGCCGCTATCTGGTCTGGCTCAACCCGCTGCTGCGCTACGAGAAATTCGAGGCGCGGCCCGCCGGCGTGCGCGCCATGCTGCCGCACGTCGACCTCTTCCTGCCGGTGCATAATCTGAAGAGCCTGGTCGATCTCGCAACCACCCTGAAAGAAGACACTATGAGAGGCAAGCGTCCATGGAGATGAGCGGCGAGCAGCTGATCTCGGCCCCGCAGCAGACCGTGTGGGACGCGCTCAACAACCCCGACGTGCTGAAAGCCTGCGTGCCGGGCTGCGAATCGATCGAACGCACGGCCGACAATGAATACCTGGTGCTGATGGTGGCACGCGTCGGCCCCGTGAGCGCCAAGTTCAAGGGCAAGCTGGCGTTGTCCGACATCCGTGCGCCCAACTCCTATGCCATCAGCTTCGAGGGCCAGGGCGGCGCGGCCGGCTTTGCGAAAGGCGGCGCGCAGGTGCGCCTTGCGCCCGAGACCACGAAGACCAGGCTCAGCTACGACGTGAAGGCGAGCGTCGGCGGCAAGCTGGCGCAGATCGGCTCGCGCCTGGTCGATGCCGCCGCCAAGAAGGTGGCCGACGACTTCTTCCGCAATTTCAACGAAAAGGTCGGCGCCGGCGCGCAGGTCGACGAGGACAGCACCGTGGTCATGCCGAGCGAGGAGGCGGACGAGACGGTGGTCCTCTCGGCGCCGCGCAAGGAGAAGGAGCACGACGAGCACGGCCGCCCCATCCCGCGCGACCCGGA
Organism: Burkholderiales bacterium; assembly: GCA_036524215.1. Lineage (GTDB taxonomy): Bacteria > Pseudomonadota > Gammaproteobacteria > Burkholderiales > SG8-39 > SCGC-AG-212-J23. The sequence continues at coordinate 28,568 of DATDCR010000227.1, read as the reverse complement.
TCTGCCCGACGTCTCGAATACCACGCTCGGCTTCTTCGCCGGCAGCGCCATCGTTCTCTTCGTCGTTTCGCTCCTCGTCTTCCTGCGCTGAGCGTTGGCCGAGCTGCTGTTTCGCGAGGATCCGTATCTAAAGCGCTGCGAAGCCACGGTGCTCGCCGTGCGCGACAACGTCGTCGAGCTCGATCGCACGGTGTTCTATCCGCTGGGCGGCGGCCAGGCCGGCGATACCGGACAGATTCGGGGCCCTTTCGGCGCGGCGCGCGTCATCGACACGCGCAAAGGCGCGACCGGCGATGCAGTGCTGCACCTGCTGGAACCGGGCACCAGCCTGCAGCCGGGAACCCGGGTCGAGATGCAGATCGACTGGGAGCGCCGCTATCGCCTGATGCGGCTGCACACGGCGCTGCACCTCCTCGCCGCCGTCGTCAAGGCGCCGGTCACCGGTGGACGCATCGGCGAAGACAAGGCGCATCTCGACTTCGATGTGGAAATGGAGCGCCTCGTCCGGGACGACATGGAGCGCGAGCTCAATTCGCTCGTTCGCGCGGCAGTCGAAACGAGGGTGCGCTGGATCGGCGATGCCGAGCTCGACGCGCGGCCCGAGCTCGTGAAGACGATGTCCGTCGCGCCGCCGCGCGGCGAAGGCAAGGTGCGCCTGCTCGAGATCCCGGGCATCGACCTGCAGGCCTGCGGCGGCACCCACGTCGCCAACACGACGGAGATCGGCGCGCTGCGCATCGCGAAGATCCGCTCGGAAGGCAAGCGGAACAAACGCGTCACCCTAGAGCTGGCGTGAGATTCGTCGTGGCCCCGGGGCGCGGCGAGCGGGTAGACTGCCCTGCATGAACACCGCCGCGCGGCGCGAGGCCGCCATCGTCTACATCGAGCTGCGCAACTTCACGCGCCTGTCCGAGGTGCTGCAGCCCGACAAGGTGCTCGAGCTCGCCAACGACTTCTTCTCGCTCTGCGCGATGGGCATCACCGCGAACTCGGGCAAGGTGCTTTCGGTGCAGAACGACATGCTGGTCGCCGCCTTCGCCGCCGCGCAGCGCAAGGAGTTCGCCGCGCGCGCCCTCAAGGCAGCGCAGGACATGCAGCGCGAGTTCGCCACCGTCGGCGAGCAGTGGAAGGCCGAGTACGGGCTGCCGGCCGCCCTCTCGGTGGCGCTGCATCTCGGCGAGGCGGTGTTCGGCATGGCGGGACCGATCGGCGCGCAGCAGTTCGTCGTCTTCGGCGACTGCGTGAGCGTGTGCGAGCGCCTCGTGCATCGGGCCCGGGCCGGCGAGGTCGTCCTGTCGCTCGAGTTCATGAAGGCGCTCGGCGCCACGGTCAACACACTCGGCGCGCAGGAGCTGCCGCCGATCGAGATCGCGAAACGCGCGCCGATCCCGATCTACGGCATCGCCGTCGAGACCCGGCTCGACTTCACTTAGTCAGGCGCAGATGCCGAGTTCGGCGACAAGCGTCGGATCCGCTTGACCGATTTCGATCTGAAGTTCAGCAGCCCTATGCGTCGCTCAGCCTAGGGGGGAAACGAGTTAGTGCGGCACGGGGTCTCAGTGGAGCATGCGCGCGCGAAGCATCCTGGTCTCCCTGGCCCTCGTCACCGCGGGCGCCGGCTGTGTCGCGCCGCTGCTCGAGCCGCTCGAGAAGCCCCTCGTCTTCCGGCCGCGCGGTATCGATGAGCAGCACGCGCGCACGCTTCTCGCCGACTACCGCCAGGTCGAGGAAGTGCGCGTCGCCACCGCAGAAGGCGTCCGCCTGCATGGCTGGCTGAAGCACCCGGCGCGCTGGAATCCCGCGCTGCCGCATCCGCTGGTGATCGTCTTCGGCGGCATCGGCCAGGAGGTGTCCGAGTTCGTCCAGCGCGCCGGCAACGAGGACTCGAGCGACGCTCGCTGGGGCTGGCTGATGGTCAATTACCGCGGCTTCGGCTTCTCCGACGGCTCGCCTTCCGAGCGCACGGTGATCAGCGACGCCAAGCGCATCTACGACTGGGCGGTGGCGCGGCCGGACGTCGATGCGGCGAACATCGTCGTGCTCGGGCGCAGCCTCGGCTCGTACGTGGCGATCGCCGTCGCCGCCTCCCGCAAGGTGCGGGCCGCCATCCTGGCGACCCCTTTCGACAGCGCCGCCGCGCTCGGCGAACGGCTTCTGTACGGGCTGCCGGTCGGCTGGCTGATGCAGGACCGCTACAACCCCGCCCTCCTTGCACCGCTCGTCTCGGCGCCCGCGCTTTTCGTGCTCGCCGAGAAGGACGAGGTGACGCCGGTGAAGAACGGCCTCGCGCTCGCGCGCCTGTGGGGCGGCCTGGCGAAGACCGTGCTGGTGCCGGGCGCCGGCCATTCGGGACTCGAGGAGCGCCCGGAGTTCTGGCGCTCGGTGGGCGATTTTCTCGCCGCGCTGGAGGAGCCGCGCGTCACTCCCGTGCGGGGATCGTCCACAGGTAGATAGTGCGGCGGCCTCAGTCTCCGGCAATGGTCATCTGCTCGACCAGGATCGAGCCGCTCGATCGGCCGCTGCGCACGAGCACATCGCTGCCCACCGCCGCGATCGCCTTGAACATGTCGCGCAGGTTGCCGGCGATGGTGATCTCCTCGACCGGGAACTGGATCTCGCCGCCGTCGACCCAGAATCCGGCCGCGCCGCGCGAGTAATCGCCGGTGACGAGGTTGATGCCGTGGCCGAGGAGCTCGGTCACCAGCAGCCCGCGGCCCATCTTCTTCAGCATGCCCTTGAAGTCCGGCCCATTCGATCGGATGACGAGGTTGTGATGTCCGCCGGCATTGCCGGTGCTCTGCATGCCCAGCTTGCGCGCGGCATAGGAGCCGAGGAAATAGCCTTCCAGCACGCCGTCGTGCACGATCATGCGCTCGCGCGTCGCCACGCCCTCGTCGTCGAACGGCGTGCTCGCCGCGCCCTGCGGCTCGAACGGCCGCTCCTCGATGCGCACCTGCGGCGAGAAGACTTGCTTGCCGAGGCTGTCGACGAGGAAGCTGGTCTTGCGATAGAGATTGCCGCCGTTCACCGCCGAGACGAAGTGGCCGAGGAGCCCGATCGCCGCCGGCGCCTCGAAAAGCACCGGCGCCTGGCAGGTGGCGATCTTGCGCGCCCGCAGGCGGGCCGCAGCGCGCTGGGCGGCATAGCGGCCGAGCGCGCGCGCGTCGGCGATCCTGGAGGGCACGCGCGAGCTCGAATACCAGTCGTCGCGCTGCATGAGGCCCTTCTCCTCGGCGATCACCGCGCACGAAAGGTAGTGGCGCGAGCCGGGATAGCCGTCCATGAAGCCGAGGCTGTTCGCCAGCACGAACTGCGATTGCTGCGTCGAGACCGTGGCGCCTTCGGAATTGCGGATCACCGGCGCGGTGGCGAACGCCGCGGCCTCGCAGCGCTTGGCGAGCTCGATCGCCTCTTCCGTGCCGATGGTCCAGGGATGGAACAGATCGAGGTCGCGGCTCTTCGCGGCGAGAAGCTCCGGCTCCGGCAACCCGGCGGCGTCGTCCTCGGCGGTATGGCGCGCGATCGCGAGCGCCGCTTCTACCGTCTGCTCGAGGGCGGGGCGCGATAGATCCGAGGTGCTGGCATGGCCGCGATGCACCTTGGGCCGCTCGCCGAGATAGATCGACACGCCGACGCTGCGGTCGCGGTTGTGCTCGATGGTGTCCGGCTTGCCCTTGCGCACGGTCACCGTCAGGCCGTAGGCCTCCGACACTTCGCAATCGCAGCCGCTCGCCCCGGCGCGCTTCGCGTGCGCGAGCACGAGCTGTGCCATCTCTTGCAACTGCGTGGGATCGAAGGTGAAACCATGGCGCTTCGGCATGGGGGCGCTATGATAACCGCGATGCAGCGTGACACCGTCGAGCCGGTCAGCAAGACCCGCCGCAAGAAGGAAATGCACGAGCTCCAGGCGCTCGGGGTCGAGCTCGTCGAGCTGCCCGAGGGACGGCTCGCGGCGCTGAAGATACCCGAGGACTTGCGCGATGCCGTGCTCGAAGCGCGGCGCATCAAGGCGCACGAAGGCCGGCGTCGCCAGCTGCAGTACATCGGTCGCCTGATGCGCGACATCGATCCCGCGCCGATCCGCAGCCAGCTCGATGCGCTCTCCGGCCAGTCGGCGCAGGAAGCGGCGCGCCACCGGCGACTGGAAGCCGAGCGCGAGCGCCTGATCGCCGACGACGAGGCGCTGACCGCGTATGTCGCCGCGCACGCCGGCGCCGACCTGCAGGGGCTGCGCACCCTGATTCGCAATGCGCGCCGCGAGCAGAAGGAAGGCCGGCCGCCGCGCGCCTTCCGCGAGCTGTTTCGCGTCCTGAAAGACCTTGACACTCCAACCTCTGCTGCGGGCTGAGGTCACGCTCGCTGCGCCCCAGGAGCTGGGCGAAACGCCGCTCGGCCGGCGCCGCGTGATTCCGATCACGGGCGGCAGCTTCCACGGCGAGAAGCTGTCGGGCCGCGTCCTGCCCGGCGGCGCGGACTGGCAGCTCGTGCGCTCCGACGGCGTCGCCGAGCTCGATGCGCGCTACACGCTCGAGACCGGCGACGGCGCGCTCATCTACGTGCGCAACTTCGGCTACCGCCGCGGGCCGGCCGATATCCTGCGCAAGCTCGCCGCCGGCGAGCCGGTCGACCCTTCGCTTTATTACATGCGCACCACGCCGCGCTTCGAGACCGGCGCGCCGCGCTACCAGTGGCTGAACGGCACGATCTGCGTCGCTACGGGCGCGCGCCGCGCGGCGGCGGTCGAGCTCGAGATTTTCGAAGTCAAATGAAAAAAACAGGGACAGACCACGTTTTCGATCCTTTCCCCGGCGGGAAAATCGTGGTCTGTCCCTGATTCGAAAGCTTATGGAAGAGCTCGTCATCGGCCTCGTTTCCGTCAGCGACCGCGCCTCGGCCGGGGTCTACAAGGACGAAGGTATTCCGTCGCTCAAGGAATGGCTCGGCACGGCGATCGCCTCGCCCGCATGGCGCGACCAGACGCGGCTCATCGCCGACGAGCAGGCGGTGATCGAGAAGACGCTGAAGGAGCTGGTCGACGAGAGAGGCTGCCACCTCGTGCTCACCACCGGCGGCACCGGCCCCGCGCCGCGCGACGTGACGCCGGAAGCGACGCTCGCCGTCGCCGACAAGGTGATGCCGGGCTTCGGCGAGCAGATGCGCGCGATCAGCCTGAAGTTCGTGCCGACGGCGATCCTCTCGCGGCAGGTGGCGGTCATCCGCAAGGGCGCGTTGATCATCAACCTGCCCGGCCAGCCGAAATCGATCCGCGAGACGCTGCAGGGTTTGCCGGAAGTGCCGGGCATCTTTGCGGCGGTGCCTTACTGCATCGATCTCATCGGCGGCCCCTACATCGAGACGCACGAAGCGGTGGTCAAGGCGTTCCGTCCGAAGTCGGCGCTGCGCAAGAAGGGCTAGCCCGATGAAGCTTCTATGGCCCGATGCGCTGTGGCTGCTGGCGGCAGTCGGGCTCCTTGTCCTCGTCTATGCAAGACGTCCTCGGCTGCGCAGCACGGGGCTCGAGCTGCCCAAGGCGAGCGGGCTGCAGCAGCGGCTTCCCCTCGCGCTATATGCGGGGGCGCTCGTGCTGGCGGCCTTCGCGGCGGCGCGGCCGACCGCGCTCGTCACGCTGCCGTCGCAAAGCCGCACCATCATCCTCGCCATCGACGTCTCGCTCAGCATGCGCGCGAGCGACGTGGAGCCCAACCGCCTCGCCGCCGCGCAGAGCGCCGCGCGCGAGTTCATCCGCGAGCAGCCGGGCGACGTGAAGATCGGCATCGTCTCCTTCGCCGGCACCGCCATGCTGATCCAGCAGCCGACGCGCGATCGCGACGATCTCCTCACGGCGATCGACCGCCTGCAGCTCGACCGCCACACCGCGATCGGCAGCGGCATCGTGGTCTCGCTCGCCACGCTCTTCCCCGACCAGGGCATCGACGTCGAATCGCTCGCCCCGCCGTGGGCGCAACAACCCAGGAAGAAGCCGCCCGAGGCCAAGGCGCTGAAGCCGGTGCCGCCCGGCTCGAACCCGAACGCGGCGATCATCCTGCTCACCGACGGCCGCCGCACGATGGGACCGGATCCGCTGCAGGCGGCGCGCATGGCGGCCGAGCGCGGCGTGCGTGTCTACACCGTAGGCTTCGGCAATCCGCAAGGCGGGCCGGTCTCGTTCGAGGGCTATTCGATCTACATGATGTTCGACGAGGAGACGCTGAAGGCGATCGCCGAGCTCACCAACGCCGAGTACTTCCACGCCAAAAGCGACACCGAGCTGAAGAAGATCTACGACAGCCTGACGGCGAAGTTCGTCCTGCAGCGCGAAGAGACCGAGGTCACCGCCTTCTTTGCCGCCGCGGCGGCGCTGATGGTGATCGCGGCGGCGGGACTGTCGCTCGCGTGGTTCAACCGCATTCTTTGAGGGAGAGCGAGTGGAAGCCATCCAGATCGAGACAGGGCCGAAGCCGCAAGCCGCGGTCATCTGGCTGCACGGCCTGGGCGCCGACGGCCACGACTTCGAGCCGATCGTGCCGGAGCTCGGCCTCACGAAGCCGGTGCGCTTCGTCTTCCCGCATGCGCCGGTGCGCTCGGTGACGATCAACCAGGGCATGCGCATGCGCGCGTGGTACGACATCTTCCAGCTCGGCGGCGGTCCGGAAGACGAAGCCGGGCTGCGCGCCTCGCAGAAGCTGACCGAGGAGCTGATCGCGGCGCAGGGCTTGCCGGCGTCGAAGATCGTGCTCGCCGGCTTCTCGCAGGGCGGCGCGATCGTGCTGCAGACCGCGCTGCGCCATGGCGAGCGCCTGGCGGGCGTGATGGCGCTATCGACCTATCTGCCGCTCGCGACGAAGCTCGCCGCCGAGCGCAGCGAAGCGAACCGCGACGTGCCGATCTTCATGGCGCACGGCCGCTACGACGACCTGATTCCGCTCGATCGCGCCAAGGCGTCGCATGATTACCTGGTGAAGCTGGGCTATCCCGTGGAATGGCACGACTATCCGATGCCGCACTCGGTATGCCCGCCGGAGATTGCCGACATCTCGGCGTTCCTCGCTAGGATTCTCTGATCATTTCCCTAAACCGGATGAGTTCGTAGTCTTCCGCGCGATCGGGATTTCCCTGCGGCAGGTACACGTGCTCCTGCCCCTCGAGCGTCGCCTCGAGGTTCTGTCCCGGCGGATAGACGCCTGCCTTCAGCGCTACCGAAACCTCTCCCGAGCCGAGCACGGCGGAGGGGAGCAGCACGCCCTGCTCCTCGCCGAGGCTGCGAATGCGGAACTTGACGATCTTGGGCGCGCGCGACAGCGTTTCGATGCCGACCCGCGCCTCGTGCGCGGTGATGCGGTTCACGCGCCGGATCGCCCCGACCACCCAGTTGGTGCCGCCGTCGGGCTGCATGGCGAGGAGCGTGCCGACCCGCAGCCAGTCGGTCTTCACCTGCGGCACGACGGCGCCGAAGCCGCCCGCGCTCACGTTCTCGACCACCCAGCTCTCGGCCGCGCGCTGGTCGAAGTCGAGCGAGGCCGCCTCGCCCAGCGCCTCCATCACGCCGGCAAAGCCGTGGGCGATGGTGAGCCGCGACTTCACCGGGTGCCGCGTGTGCCGGCGCTCGGGCGGCTCGGGGGCCCAGAGCATCGCCAGGTGGCGCAGCACCTCGATCGCGGCGTCCGGATCCTGGCCGGCGCCGAGGCTGGGCGGCAGCTCGCGCGTGGCTTGGATGCGCTGGATCAGCGCCTGGAGCTGCGCCAGCGCGCCGCCCGGGCCGAAGCAGCGCAGGCCCGGCACGGGTTGCGGCGGCTTGACGATGCGCTGCGGCGCCATGGCGCGCGCAAGATCGGTCCAGTAGAGCAGGCCCGGCGCGCCCGCCGCGGCGAGCTGGAAGCCCGGCGCGAGCTCCGCGATCACGCGCTCCGCGAGCTCCACTTCGGCAGCGAGCAGGCTGTCGGGCGAGCTCGCGCTGAAGGCGATGGCCTTCAGGTATTCCAGCCGCGCCGAGCTCTCGCCCGCCGCATAGACCGCGACCTTCTGCTCGGCCAAGCCATGCGTCTCGGCGAAAGCATAAAGCCGGTTGATGAGCCCCCACACCGCCGCATCCACCGGGCCGTATCGCATGTGCTGCCACTTCACTTGCTGTGCAGCCAGGCGCAGCCCGCGGGTCGCCGCGAGCGCCATGGCTTTCGCATCCGCGCCCTTGACCTGCGCCAGCGCGTCGATGGCGCGCGCAAGCGCGAGCGCCGCCTGCCGGCAATACTCGTGCACGTGCGTCCAGATGCGGTTTTCCTGGTAGCGCGAAAGGCGCGCGCCGCCGGAATAATCGCGCACCGCCTTGCGCAGCCGCGCCTGCGCGGCGTCGTCGATCGAGAAAAGCAGCATGGCGCGCTCGGGCGCCTTGAAGCCCTCGGCCTGGCTCGCCGATTCCATCCAGTGCGCGAGCTCCTCGAGGGCCTTCAGCTCGTCGGCGGGCAGCGCCTCCAGGATGCGGCGCGCTTCCTTCGGATTGCGCATCGGATGATCCGCGCCGCCCGCGCCAAAAAGCTTGAGCATGATGGCAGTATACGGCCGTGCCTACGCCCAAGACCGAGCCGCTGGTCGCCGGTTTCACCACCATTGCACGAATTGGCGAAGGCGGCCAGGCGCAGGTGTACCTCGCCGAGCGCGATTACGACGGCCTGCGGGTCGCGCTCAAGGTGCTCGACTCCCGGCTGCGCCACGACAAGGTGTTCCTCGAGCGCTTCGTGCGCGAATACAAGCTGCTCGCCAAGCTCGAGATCGAATACGTGGCGCGCATCTACGACGCCGGCTTCGCCGGCGAGCATCCGTACATCGCGATGGAGTACCTGCCTTCCGGCACGCTGGCGACGCGCATCCGCGAGGGCCTCACGCCGCGCGCCGCGCTGCGCATCACCGCGCAGGTGGCGCGCGCGCTCGACGCCATCCATGCCCGCGGCATCGTCCATCGCGACCTGAAGCCGGCCAACATCCTGTTCCGCGCCGACGGCCGCCCGGTGATCGTCGATTTCGGCCTCGCCAAGGACCTCGGCATGAATTCCACGCTGACGGGCACGCAGCGCCTCCTCGCGACGCCGCGCTACATGAGCCCGGAGCAGTGCCTCGGCAAGCCGGTCGACGGGCGCTCGGACATCTACAGCCTCGGCTGCATCCTGTGGGAGATGCTGACCGGCACGCGCATCTACGAGAACGCCGGCCCGGCGGACCTCATGCGCATGCATGTCCAGGAGCCGGTCCCGCGCCTGCCGGCGGCACTTTCCGCACACCAGCGGCTCCTCGACCGCATGCTCGCCAAGAATCCCGACGAGCGCTTCCAGACCGCGTCGGACCTGTGCGCTAGCATCACTCTATGAGTGAAAAGCAGTACCTCGATCTATTAGAGGAAGTGCTGCAGCACGGCGCGCGCAAGTCCGACCGCACCGGCACCGGCACGCTTTCCGTGTTCGGCCGCCAGATCCGCTTCGGCCTCGACCAGAGCTTTCCGCTGCTCACGACGAAGAAGCTGCACCTCAAGTCAATCGTCTACGAGCTGCTCTGGTTCCTGCGCGGCGAGACCAACGTGCGCTGGCTGCAGGAGCGCGGCGTGACCATCTGGGACGAGTGGGCCGACGAGAACGGCAACCTCGGCCCGGTGTACGGCTACCAGTGGCGCCACTGGCGCACGCCCGACGGCCGCGAGATCGACCAGATCGCGCACGTGGTGCAAAGCTTGAGAAGCAAGCCCGATTCGCGCCGCCATCTCGTCAGCGCCTGGAACCCGGCCGACGTCGACCGCATGGCGCTGCCGCCGTGCCACGCCCTGTTCCAGTTCTACGTCGCGAACGGCCGCCTTTCCTGCCAGATGTACCAGAGGAGCGCCGATCTCTTCCTCGGGGTGCCGTTCAACATTGCCTCCTACGCGCTGCTCACGCTGATGGTGGCGCAGGTGACGAACCTGCAGCCGGGCGAATTCATCCTCACGCTCGGCGACGCCCACCTCTATCTCAACCACCTCGAGCAGGCGCGCGAGCAGCTGGCGCGCACGCCGCGCCCCTTCCCGCGCATGCGGCTCAACCCGGCGCGCCGCGAGCTCGCCGAGTTCCAGTACGAAGACTTCACGCTCGAGGCTTACGAGCCGCATCCGGCCATCAAGGCGCCGATCGCGGTCTAACCCGCCGCAGTCGAGATGCCTACAGATGACACCGTGTCGGCTCTCATCGAGCGGCTAAACCAGCTCGGCGTCGATTCATCGCCATTGGCTTCATTCCAAGCCCGTGCGTACACGACCTCAACGGAACTCCTGGGCGAATTAGGCCGGGCGCTTTCTCTTTGTGATAAGAAGCGGATCAAAGCCGATCCGCATGCACACAAGCTCTTCAAAGAACTCAAATCGACGGCAAGCAAGGCTTGGGGTTAGCCGGCTCGGCGGGCGCGGCGAGACGTTGAGGCGGATGCGCAAGCTGTCGCACACCGGCATCCTCTGCCCGGTGGCTCGCCGTGCCGCAAAGCGCTGAGCGCATGGTCCGCATTCGGGAAGCGCTATCGGTCGAGGACGTTGAGGAGGTGCGCGAGCTATTCCGCGAATACCAGGCGGCCATCGGTGTCGATCTCTGTTTCCAGGGCTTCGCCGAGGAGATGGCCTCGCTGCCGGGCAATTACGCGCGACCGCTGGGGCGGTTGCTGCTGGCGGCGGAGGGTGAAACGGTCCTCGGCGTGGTCGCGCTGCGTCCCCTGCATGGCGGCGACTGCGAAATGAAGCGGCTCTATGTTCGTCCGGCGGGCCGCGGCAAGGGCGTCGGCCGCCTGCTCGCGCAGACCGTGCTCCACGAGGCGCGCGTGCAGCGCTATGGGCGCATCGTTCTGGATACGCTGCCGATGATGGGCGAGGCGCAGGCGCTGTACCGCTCGCTCGGCTTTGTCGAGATCGCGCCGTATTACGACAACCCGATTCCGGGCGCGAAGTACATGGCGCTAAAGCTTGCGGTGGATTAAAAGCGCCACCTTGCCCGCCCTTCAAAATAGGGGGGCGTGAATACCCGCGAAGAAAAGAAGGTCACCGCGTTCGTCACCGACAAGCGCTTCGTGCGCCGCGCGCGCGAGCAGAAGACGCTGGAGGCGATGATGCGGCTCTACTGCCGGCATCACCATGGCGGCAAGCCGCTGTGCGCGGACTGCGCGGCGCTCGCCGATTACGCGCTGCGCCGGCTGCAGCGCTGCGTGTTCGGGGACGCCAAGCCGACGTGCGCCAACTGCGTCGTGCACTGCTACCGCGCCGAGGAACGCGAGAAGGTGCGGGTCATGATGCGCTGGGCCGGACCGCGCATGCTCTTCCGGCACCCGTTCCTTGCCATCCGCCACATCCTGGACGGCAAGCGGCCGGCACCGCTTTTGCCGACCGGCGTGCGGCGGGACAAGTAGGCCTTAAACCGGCCGCGCTTGGCGTGTCGCGCGAGTCATGCTCCACTATTGCTGCGTCTACTCCGGAGGAGCCTTGAAAAAACGATACGTCGCCGCGTTTCTCGTCCTGATCGCCGGCCTCTCGAGCGCGTTCGCCGCCGAGCCGCTGAAGGGCATTTCCTCGATTCGCGTCTCGAACTATGGCGCGCCGTCGGTGCTGCTCAAGGAACGCGCGCAGGTGGCCGAGATCGTCGGCGAGCTGAACAGCCTGCGAGGAAAGCCCTGGGTGCACGGCGACCGCAGGCTCGCGTGCTACTCCACGATCGTGTTCATGGCCGGGACGAAGACCGTGGCGATGTTCCGCGTCACGCCCGAATACGTAGTCGAGCAGCCGGTGGAGAAAGGCCAGTCGCGCTCGGCGCTCGCGATCGGCGAGACCGACCTGCCCGCGCTTCGCAAGGTGCTCGCGCAGGACACGCCCGCCGCCAAGTGCAGATGAATTGAGGTCATGTCGTAGGCCGACGATGGCTGTCGTAAAGCATCGACGGGAAAACCCGAATTTGCCGCAGTTGAAATAGCGCGCCTGTCTTGGCGCAAAAATTTTCTGGTTTAATTGCGGCCGGAAAAATTCTCTTCGCACCGTAAATGCAAAAACCCGCTGATGATGCGACCGCTTCCCTGGTCGCCACCGGCGTGCCCGGCTTCGACGACATCGTCGGCGGCGGGCTGACGCCGAATCGCCTGTATCTCGTCGAGGGCGATCCCGGCGCCGGCAAGACCACGCTCGCGCTGCAGTTCATGCTTGAGGGCGCGCGCAAGGACGAGCAGGTCGTCTACGTCACGCTCTCCGAGACGCGCGGCGAGCTCGAAGGCGTGGCGCGCTCGCACGGCTGGACGCTCGACGGCATCCACGTGCACGATCTGCTGCCTTCGCAGGAAAACCTGCTGCCCGATGGCCACACGCGCATGTTCCATCCGTCGGAGGTCGAGCTCTCCGACACGACCCGCGCCATCCTCGAGGAGGTCGAGCGGCGCCGGCCGAAGCGCGTGGTGTTCGACTCGCTCTCCGAGATGCGCATGCTCGCGCAGAACCCGCTGCGCTACCGCCGCCAGATCCTCGCGCTGAAGCAGTTCTTCGTCGGCCGCGACTGCACGGTGCTGTTGCTCGACGATCGCACCGCCGAGGTGAACGACCTGCAATTGCACAGCCTCGCGCACGGCGTCATCACCATGGAGCACCTCGCGCAGCACTACGGCGCCGAGCGGCGCCGCATGCGCGTGCTGAAGATGCGCGGCAAGCACTTCCGCGGCGGCTGGCACGACTTCATGATCCGCCGCGGCGGCCTCGACGTCTTTCCGCGCCTGGTGGCCGCCGAGCATCACACGCCGTTCAAGGCCGAGCCGCTGAAGAGCGGCAACGCCGGCCTCGACCATCTGCTTGGCGGCGGCATCGACCGGGGCACCAGCGTGCTCATCATGGGCCCGGCCGGGGCCGGAAAATCGAGCATCGCCACGCAGTACGCGGTGGCTGCCGCCGAGCGCGGCGAGCATGCCGCCATGTTCATCTTCGACGAGAGCCGCGCCACGCTCTTCCAGCGCACCGCCGGCATCGGCATGGCGCTGCAGAAGCATTACGACGCCGGCCGCATCCGCCTGCAGCAGGTCGACCCGGCGGAGCTTTCGCCCGGCGAGTTCGCGCACGTCATCAAGCGCACGGTGCAGCAGAACGACACCCGCGTGCTGATCATCGATAGCCTGAACGGCTACATGAATGCGATGTCCGAGGAGCGCTTCCTGCAGATCCACCTGCACGAGGTGCTCACCTATCTCGGCCAGCAGGGCGTGGTGACCTTCCTCGTCGTCGCGCAGCACGGGCTGATCGGCACGCACATGCAGACCCCCATCGATGCGAGCTACCTCGCCGACAGCGTGCTGGTGCTGAGATACTTCGAGGCCGCCGGCAAGCTGCGCCGCGCGGTCTCGGTGCTGAAGAAGCGCAGCGGGGCACACGAGAACGCGTTGCGCGAATTGCGCCTCACCTCGGGCGGCATCTGGGTCGGAGAACCCCTGGCCGATTTCCACGGCGTGCTGGCCGGCACGCCGTCGATGCTGCGATCGGCGGAACGCGCCTGAGCCAGGAAGCGATACCGGCGTCGCCCGCCCTCGAGGAGCGGGTGCTGATCGCTGCGCCGACCGCGAAGGACGCGCGCATCTCGCAGGCCGTCTTCGCCGAGTCGGGCATGGCGAGCCACGCCTGCGCGTCGATCGCGGAGCTCGCGGCGCAAATCGGCGAAGGCGCCGGCGTGGCGGTCCTTTCCGAGGAAGCGTTGCGCCAGGGCGGCCTCTCCCGCCTCGTCGAGTGCGTGCGCTCGCAACCGCCCTGGTCAGACTTCCCCTTCCTCGTCCTCACGGGCGAGGGCGCGGACTCCGAGCTCGCGCTGCGCACGCTCGAGACGCTCGGCAACGTCACCCTGCTCGAGCGTCCGGTGCGGGTGCCGGCGCTGGTGAGCGCGGTGCGCGCGGCGCTGCGCGCGAGGCGCCGCCAATACCAGATCCGCGAGCATCTCGCCGATGCGAAGCGCACGGCCGACACGCTGCGCGAGGCCGACCGCCGCAAGGACGAGTTCCTCGCCATCCTCGCGCACGAGCTGCGTAACCCGCTCGCCCCGCTGAGGAATGCTCTCGAGACGATGCGGCTCGCGCCCGACGACCGGGAAACGATGCACATCGCGCGCGGCATCATGGAGCGCCAGGTCGACCAGATGGTGCGCCTGATCGACGACCTGCTCGACGTCTCGCGCGTGAGCCGCGGCAAGATCAAGCTCGCGCGCGAGCCGGTGGCGCTCGAGGCGATGGTGCAGGATGCGCTCGAGGTATGCCGGCCGCTGATCGAGTCGGCGACGCACCGCGTCACGGTGAGCCTGCCCAGCGAGCCGGTGCGGATCGAAGGCGACCGCACGCGGCTCGTGCAGGTGCTGTGCAACCTGCTCAGCAACGCCGCCAAGTACACCGCGCCCGGCGGCCGCATCGCGGTCGAAGCGCGCGCCCAAGGCGCAGAGGTCGTGATCGCCGTGAGCGACAACGGCGTCGGCATTCCGGCGCACATGCTCACCAAGGTGTTCGACATGTTCACCCAGGTGGACCACACGCTCGAGCGGGCGCAGGGCGGCCTCGGCATCGGCCTCACGCTGGTGAAGCGCCTGGTCGAGCTCCACGGCGGTACGGTCGAGGCACAAAGCGAAGGCACGTGGCGCGGCAGCCGGTTCGTCGTGCGCCTGCCGCGCTCGGTGCGCCGCGCGCCGGCCGCGATGCGCCCGCCGGCCTTGTCGCCGGGCAAGGTCCGCCCCTATCGCATCCTCGTCGCCGACGACAACCGCGATGCCGCCGACAGCCTCGCCGGCATGCTTCGTCTGGGCGGCCATGACGTGCGCATCGTCTACGACGGCCGCGAGGCGGTGCAGCTCGCGGAGAGCTTTCGCCCGGAGCTCGCGCTCCTCGACATCGGCATGCCGCGCATGAACGGCTACGACGCAGCCCGCGCCATCAAGGAAAAGGCGGCCAGCGATCTGATGCTGGTGGCGCTCACCGGCTGGGGCCAGCCGGAGGACAAGCGCCGCTCGCGCGAGGCGGGGTTCGACTACCACTTCGTCAAGCCGCTCGACCCGGCCGTGCTCGAGCGCATCCTCACGCAGAACGAGCCCGCGGGCCCGGACTTCACCACCTAGAATTCGGGGCTGGAAATTCGGGGACAGAGCCCTAACTCCAGCGACGCGGAGCTTACGGAGTTAGGGCTCTGTCCCCGAATTTCCCGAATTCATGAAGCTCTCCGTCCTCGACCAGTCCCCGATCATCAGCGGCCACGGCGCGCGGCGTGCGCTCGAGGAAACGATCGCGCTCGCCAAGCGCGCCGACGAGCTCGGCTATTACCGCTACTGGCTCGCCGAGCATCACGCGATCGCTGCGCTCGCCGATCCGTGTCCCGAGATGCTCGTCGCAAGGCTCGGCGCGGAAACGAAGCGACTGCGCGTCGGCACCGGCGGCGTGCTGCTCCCTTACTACAGCGCGTTCCGCACGGCCGAGAGCTTTCGCATGCTGGAGGCGCTCTACCCGGGCCGCATCGACCTGGGGATCGGCCGCGCGCCGGGCGGCGACCAGCGCACCGCGCGCGCCGTCTCGGGCGGCGGCTTTCCCGATGCGTCGCATTTTCCGGAACAGGTGTGGCAGCTGGTCGGGCATCTCGACGGCACGCTGCCCGACGATCATCCCTTGAAGGCGGTGCGCGTGCAGCCGGAGGTGCCGACGACGCCGGAGGTGTGGCTGCTGGGTTCGTCCGATTACAGCGGCGCGCTCGCGGCGCAGCTCGGCCTGCCTTTCTCGTTCGCCCATTTCATCAACCCGCAGGGCGGCGACCAGGTGGCGCGCGCGTACCGGGCGCGGTTCAGGCAGGGAAGGGAGAGCGCGCCGCGCGCCATGGTCTGCACCTTCCTGATCTGCGCCGAGACGGACGCAGAAGCCGAACACCTGGCGGCGCCGATCGACCTTCGCCGGCTCCACATGGCGCTCAACGTCGATGCGCCGTTCCCGACGCTCGAGGAGGCGAAGAAGCATCGTTACACGGCCGAGGAGCAGCGCTATGTCCTCGGCCAGCGCGCGCGCGCGATCATCGGCGGCCCGCAGACCTGCCGGCGCGCCATCGAGGAAATGGCGCAACGCTACGAAGCCGACGAAGTGATGGTGCTCACCATCACGGGCGATTACGCAACGCGCCGGCGCTCATACGAGCTCGTGATCGGCGCTTTCGGCTAGAGAGAAAACCCGGGCCCGCCCTTCTGGGGGGAGGCGGACGGACCCGGGGGGGAGAGGCTGGACGCTAGAAGCTGCCCTTGAGCCAGAAATGCCAGAGATACAGGAAGCCGGCGGCAGCGAAGCTATAGACGAAGAGGTCGGCGTAGTGGTTGCGCGAGCGGATCGCCCAGCCGCGCGAGAACCACGCGAGCGCCATCACCGCCGCGAGCGAGCCGAGGGCGGCAAAACCCGCGGAGAAGCTGCGACCGAAGGCGTGCGCGATCCAACCTTCGGGAGAAGTGATCTTGTACACAGTGCCCGCGACCCCTGTCACTACGAGCACCAGAAGAAACAGGCCAACGCTGCTTCGAACGATCGCCATGCGAGAGCTACTGCAACGCGCGTGCCTGACCCTGCTTTCCTAGTCCAAACAGTCCATTAGGTGCCGCGCAGGGAAAAGGGCACAACGCAGTTTCGTCGGGCGTGCCCGACGACATATCGCACACTTGTCACAAAAGCCTTTACGCGCGGCCATGCAGGCCGTCGGGCAAAGGCGACGCAGCTAACGTTTCCTGCGCTCCAGGAGTTGCGCGATCTTCTGATGGCCCGCAGCCACAGCGTAATCACGCGCCGAATAGCCGTCCTTGTTTTCGGCATGGGGCCGCTTCGTGCGCGGCAGCAGCAGGCGCACCAGCGCCATATTCCCGCTATGAGCAGCGGCATGCAGCGCGACGTTGCCTTTCGCGTCGCGAAGGTTCGGATCGGCGCCCGCGCGCAGCAGGCGGCGGGCTACGACGACATTGCCTTCCAGCGCGGCCCAGAAGAGTGCTGACTCGCCCGCGCTGTTCACCGCGCGCACGTCGGCCCCCGCTTTCAGCAGGCGCGATGCGAACCACTCGTCTTTCGGAAATGCCGCGTAGTGCAGCACCGTCTCGCCGGTCCCGGTGCGCGCGTTCACCTGCGCGCCCTCCTTCAGCAGCCTTTCGACGAGCTGGCGATCGCCTTTCTCCACCGCCTGGTGCAGCGGGCTTTCGTCGGCGCGCGCGCTCGAGAGCGCGAGCGAGCAGACCATCGCTGCGAGCATCGCGGTGGAACGCACAAGTCGTTGAATCGCTACCACTTGTAGTCATTTTGTCACACGAGGTTTTCTTGACTTTCCGCGCAGGCGCGGCATAGGCTCCGTCCCGGGTGTCGCTACCCTCTTTTCCTTACTTCCCTTTACCCGTCCCTTCACCTCATCAGCTAGGAGTCCTCATGAACGTTTGGGCAAAAACAATCTGCCGCCTCATGGTCGCCATGATGATCTGGATGCCGTACCAGATCGCCACAGCCGCAATGATCGGCACCGATCAGGTCGTCGCGTCCAGCGCGCAGACCGACCGCACCACGGTAACCAACTTCCTGAACCGTTCCGATGTGGCAAACCAGCTGCAATCGCTCGGCATCGACCCGTCGAGCGCGAAAGACCGCGTCGGCGCGATGACCGACCAGGAAGTGCAGTCCCTCGCCGGCAAGATCAACGCGATGCCGGCTGGTGGCGCCTCGGCGGGCGCGATCCTGCTGCTGATCCTCATCATCGCCGCGGCGTGGTGGTTCTGGCAGCGGTAGTGGCAAGCGGCCGCAAGGCCTTCGAAAACGCCCGCCTCACCGCGGGCGTTTTCATTTTGATTTTGCTCAGCGGCTGCGCGAGCCTGATCCCGCAGACCGCCGAGCTGCGCGAACGCGTCCCCGAAGGCCTGCCGAACATGGCCGAGGTGAAGGGCGTGCCGTTCTTCCCGCAGACCGAATACCAATGCGGGCCGGCCGCGCTCGCCACGGCGCTCGACGCGTTCGGCGCCAAGGTCACGCCCGAGGAGCTCGTCTCGCAGGTCTACCTGCCCGAGCGCAAGGGCAGCCTGCAGGTCGAGATGCTCGCCGCCGCGCGCCGGCACGGCATGGTCGCCTACCAGCTCGCGCCGCGCTTCGAAGACCTGCTGCGCGAGATCGCCGCCGGCAACCCGGTCATCGTGCTGCAGAACCTGGGCCTGAAGGACGGCTGGCATTACGCCGTCGCCGTCGGCTACGACTATCACAATGCCGAGCTCTTCCTGCGCTCGGGCGAGACCGAGCGCGAGGTGATGCGTTTCTGGACGCATGAATTCGTCTGGATGCGAAGCGGCTACTGGGCGATGGTGGCGATGCCGCCGGATCGCATCGCGGTCACGGCGGACGAGTCGCGCTGGCTGAGCGCGGTGGCCGCGCTCGAGCGCGCGGGTGGGGCCAAGGCCGCGCGCAGCGCGTACACGACGTTCCTCAAGCGCTGGCCGGCGAACGTGAACGCGGCGGTGGGGCTCGCGAACGTGCACCACGCGCTCGGGGAGCTGAAGGAAGCCGAGACGGTGTTGCGCAGCGCCGAGGCGCACGAGCCGAAATCGGTGATCGTGCTGAACAACCTGGCGCAGACGCTTTCCGACCAGGGACGCCACGCCGAGGCCTTGCCGGTGATCGATCGCGCCGTCGCGCTCGGCGGCCCCTTCAGCGCTGCGGTCCAGCAGACTCGGCAGGAGATCCTTCAGAAACTGAAGCGATGAAGTAGTCGTCGAGGAGCGGCGGCAGCGGGCAGTCGAGCGAAGCGCCGACGAGCCGCATGATCTCCGCTTCCGCCACGCGGATCGACCCGTCCGCCGTCACGGCGGCAAAAAGGCCTTTCACCAGCAACGCCTTCTGCAGCGGTGCGAGAGTCTTGAGCGCATCGAGCGCCGCGCCTGCCTGCTCGAGCGTGACCGAAGCGAGCACCGGTGCGGCCGGAAGCTGCATCTCGCTGGCGCCGGCCTGCACCGCCGCCTGCAGGGCGTCGGCGCGCGCCCCCGAGACGTCGGGCCGCGTGCCGGCATGCGCGACCAGCGAGAGCAGCACCGCGGCTTCGGCCTGCAAATCGGCGAGCCTGCGCGTGCCCGCCGCGCGCTTCTGCGGCGCGCCGAGCTGCTGGCGCACGAGGCAGAGCACGACGAACTCATGCAGCGATACGCGGCGGTCGGCATTGATCGCCGCGTGCAGCGCGCCGACCAGCTCCTGCCGCGCCACCTCCTTCGCCGCCTTCAGCGCCGGCAACGCGAGATCGATCAGCGGCAGGTGGAAGGCCGGCGGCAGGCTCGCCGCCAGGGGCGCGATCGCCGCGGCGCGCTCGGAAAGCCTGGCGAAGCCGCCGTTGCGCAGCGCCTCGAGCTGCTGCGCCATCACATCCTCTTTCGGCGCGAGCAGCAGCGCGATCAGCACCCCGGCGGCATCCTCGGCATCGTGCAGACACGCTCGCAGCCCGCCCGGAATCGCCGCCAGCAGGCGCCCGGCATAGTCCATCTTCGCCGGCGTGACGTTGCCGACGAGGTTCGCGCTTTGCGCCGCCGAGCGGCCCCACGCCGTGCCCAGGTCGGCCGCGCGGCGTCCGGAGGGCGCGATTTCTGCCGGAGCAGGAGACGCAATGGACGACGCAGGCGAAATGGCCGCCGCCGCGCGCCGGCGGCGGTAGTCGGCGGCGACGAACTGCGGGCAGGCGCGCCGGATTCGCTCCTCCAGCGGCGGATGGGTGTCGAAAAGCCGCGCGAGGCGCAGCTTCACGCTCGCGCCGAAGAACATGTGCGACAGCTCCTCGGCATACCGGCTGCCGATCAGCGTGCCGGCGCCCGAGGCGCCGATCTGGTCGAGCGCGCCGGCGATGCCTTCCGGATTGCGCGTGAACTGCACGCTCGAGGCGTCGGCGAGATATTCGCGCTGCCGGGCCGCCGCGGCCTTGATGAGCCGCGCGAAGAACAGGCCCGCGTAGCCGATCAGGAAAAGCGCGAGGCCGATGAGGAACGCGACGGCGGCGAAGCGCAGGTCGTCGCCCTCGCGCGCGAGGCGCATGAGGAAGCCGCCGATCGAGCCGAGCGCGACGATGCCGGCGAGCACGCCGATCATGCGGATATTCAGCGCCATGTCGCCGTTCAGGATGTGGCTGAACTCGTGCCCGATCACCGCCTGCAGCTCGTCGCGCGTCAGGCGCTCGAGCGCGCCGCGCGTGACCGCCACCACCGTGCCCGAAACATTCCAGCCGGCAGCGAAAGCGTTGATGCCGCTTTCCTGGTCCATCACGTACGCCTGCGGCAGGCGCACGCCGGCGGCGATCGCCATCTCCTCGACGATATTGAGGAGCCGGCGCTCGAGCGGATCGCTGGTCGCCGAGGCGACGGGGCGCGCGCCCACCATGCGCGCCACCGTGGCGCCGCCTTCGGCCAGCCGGATGATGTTGAACAGGCTGACGACGCCGATGACCGCCGCGGTCAGCACGCTCGCCAGGACATACGAGCTTGCCGGCACGTCGAGATAGCCGAGCCACCAGTAGACGGTGACCAGCACCAGGTCCACCGCCAGCACGATCGCCACCACCGAGAGGAGGAAAAGCAGGACCATGGCGCGGCTGTTGCGCCGCGCGAGGTGCTGCTGCTCGAAGAAGCTCAAGCTACTGCAGCGAAACCTTCGGCGCCTGGCGCTCCGCCGCCGATTCGGTCGACTGCAGGAGCTCGGCCGGGCCGAAGCCGAAGGCGCCGGCGAAGATCGCGTCCGGGAAGGACTCGCGCTTGGTGTTGTACTCCATGACGGAGTCGTTGTAGGCCTGGCGCGCGAAGGCGATCTTGTTCTCGGTGCTGGAGAGCTCTTCCTGCAGGCCGAGCACGTTCTGGTTCGCCTTCAGGTCCGGATACTGCTCGAAGACGGCGAGCAGCCGTCCGAGCGCGCCGCCGAGCGCGCCTTCGGCTTGCGCGAGGCCCTGCATCGCTGCCGGATCGCCGGGCCGCGCCGCCGCCTGCTGCGAAGCGCTGAGCGCATTGCCGCGCGCCTTGGTCACCGCCTCGAGCGTGCCGCGCTCGTGCTGCATGTAGCCCTTCACCGATTCGACCAGGTTCGGGATCAGGTCGTAGCGGCGCTTGAGCTGCACATCGATCTGCGAGAAGGCATTCTTGAATCGGTTACGCAGCGCGACCAGGCCGTTGTAGATGCTCATCGCCCAGAGCGCGAGGACGACGATGATGGCGAGAAACACCAGGCCCGCGATTCCCATGGCTTCGACCCCCTTGCCCTTACTATAGCGCATGGCCTCGCTCGCTTCCCGTCTCCTGAAATGCGAGCGCCACGAGCTCGCTGCCGTCGTCTGGTCGTTCGCGTATTTCTTTCTTCTCCTCTGCAGCTATTACCTCCTGCGGCCGGTGCGCGACTCGCTCGCCGTGGAGGCCGGCGCGCAGGCGCTGCAATGGCTCTTCACCGCCACGTTCATCGCCATGCTCGCCCTGGTGCCGGTGTTCGGCTGGCTCTGCCAGCGGCTTTCGCGCGCACGGCTCCTGCCGGTGGTCTACGGCTTCTTCGCGCTCAACCTGGTGGCGTTCGTCTTTTTCCTGGACGGGCGCGTGTTCTTCGTCTGGTTGAGCGTCTTCAACCTGTTCGTGGTGTCGGTGTTCTGGAGCTTCATGTCCGACCTCTTCGACAGCGGCCAGGCGGCGCGGCTTTACGGCGCCATCGCCGCCGGCGGCAGCTGCGGCGCGATCGCCGGGCCGCTGCTCGCGGCGTCGCTCGTGCCCATGGTGCAGACGAAAGGCCTGCTCATTCTCTCGGCGCTGCTCCTTTTCGCCACCGTCGCGTGCATCCTGCAGCTCGCGCGCTGGTCGCAGGCCCATCCAAGGCAAGGCGAGCCGCGGGCCGAGGCGCCGATCGGCGGCGGCGTGCTCGACGGCGTGCGAATGGCGCTCGCCTCGCCGTTCCTGCTCGCGATCTGCGGGTATCTCTTCTGCTACACGGCGTTGTCGACCGCGCTCTACTTCCAGCAGGTCGAAATCGTGCGCGTCGCCGTGCCGGACCTGAACGAGCGCACGCGGCTTTTCGCCACGCTCGATCTCGCCGTCAACGTGCTCACCCTCCTGGTGCAGCTCTTCGCCTTCGCGCGCCTCGGCCCTCTCCTCGGCATCACCGGCCTGCTGATCGTCATGCCGCTCGTGTCGCTGGCGGGATTCCTGTGGCTCGGCGCCGCACCGACGCTCGCCGCGCTGATCGTCTTCGGGGTGACGCGCCGCGTCGGCGAGTTCGCCATTTCAAAGCCCGCGCGCGAGACGCTTTTCACCGCCGTGCCGCGCAACGACCGCTACAAGGCGAAGAACTTCATCGATACGGTGGTGTACCGCGGCGGCGATGCGCTTTCCGGCTGGTTCTTCGGCAGCCTGGGCGCGATCGTCGCCATCGCCGCCGGCCTGTCGCTCGCCTGGGCCGCGCTCGCCGTGTATCTCGGGAATAAAATGAATTCGTGGACCCGCGTCGGCGCACCCTCCTCGCCGCGCTCGCAGCCGGAGCGTTCAAGGTGAACGTGCTTCCCGATGGCGAGCGCCTGCCGGCGATCGGGCTGGGCACCTGGCAGACCTTCGATGTCGGCGGCGATCGCAGCGCGCGCGAGTCGCTGCGCGAGGTGCTCAGGATCTTCGCCGAGGAAGGCAAGGTGGTCGATTCCTCGCCCATGTACGGCTCGTCCGAATCGGTCGCCGGCGACCTGATCGCCGAGCTTGGCGTGCGCGACAAGCTTTTCGTCGCGACCAAGGTGTGGACGAGCGGGCGCGAAGACGGCATCCAGCAGATGAACACCTCGTTCCGGCGGCTGCGCGTGGAGCGCATGGACCTGATGCAGGTGCATAACCTGGTCGACGTCGCGACGCACACGAAGACCCTGCAGGAATGGAAGCAGAAGGGCCGCGTGCGCCACATCGGCATCACGCACTACACCGCCTCGGCCTATGCGGAGGTCGAGCGCTGGCTGAAGACCGGCGCCTACGCGTTCGTGCAGATCAACTATTCGCTCGCCGAGCGGGAAGCCGAAAAGAGGCTGCTGCCGCTTGCGAGGGAAAAGAACGTGGGCGTCATCATCAACCGCCCCTTCGCCGAAGGCGCGCTCTTCCGGCGCACGAAAGGCAAGCCGCTGCCGCCGTGGGCCGCCGAGCTCGGCATCGCGAGCTGGGCGCAGTACTTCCTCAAGTGGATCGTGAGCCATCCCGCCGTCACCTGCGCGATCCCCGGCACCGGCAAGCCCGAGCACATGAAGGACAACCTCGCCGCCGGACGCGGACCGATGCCCGACGCCGCCGCGCGCGAGAGGATGCGCGAGTACCTCGACTCGCTCTAGCCGGTTGCCACGGCGGATCGAACCGCAAAATGGTTAGAATCGCCGCTCCTGGAGGAGGGGCAATGAAGATCAGACTGGCGACATTCGCAACTGCCGCAGCGCTCTCGCTCGGCGCATCGTGCAACGCCATCGCGGCGAGCGAGCTGAAGATCGGTTTTCTCTCCACGCTGTCCGGACCCGCAGGCGGCATCGGCATCGAGATCCGCGACGGCTTCAATCTCGCGCTCAAGCTCGCCGGCGGCAAGCTGGGTGGCATGCCGACGGCGGTCGAGTACGCGGACGACACGCTCAATCCCGAGCTCGGCCGGCAGCTCGCCGAGCGCCTGCTCAAGCGCGACCGCGTCAACCTGATGACCGGCATCGTGTTCTCGAACGTGATGCTCGCCGCCTGGCCGACGATCCAGCAGTCGAAGGTGTTCTACATCGCACCGAACGCGACGCCGACCTCGATCACCGGCAAGGGCTGCAGCCCGTATTTCTTCTCGGCCTCCTGGCCGAACGAGGCGCATCACGAGGCCGCCGGCGCCTTCGCCACCTCGAAAGGCTTCAAGAACGCCTATCTCATCGCGCCGAACTATCCGGCCGGCAAGGACGCGCTCACCGGCTTCAAGCGCACCTACAAGGGCCAGATCGTCGCCGAGGTGTATTCGAAGCTGAACCAGCTCGACTACTCGACGGAGCTGGCGCAGATTCGCGCCGCGCAGCCCACCGCGCTGTATGCCTTCCTGCCCGGCGGCATGGGGATCAACTTCATCAAGCAGTTCGTCGCCTCCGGCCTGTCGAAGGACATCCAGCTCATCGTGCCGGGCTTCGCCTCCGACCAGGACGTGGTGCGCGCGGTGGGCGACCCGATGCTCGGCCTGTTCGATACTTCGCAGTGGGCCTACGACCTCGACAACGACGCCAACCGGCAGTTCGTCGCCGAGTTCCAGAAGGCGTACAACCGCCTGCCCACGCTCTACGCCGAGCAGGGCTACACGGCGGCGCTGATCATCGACCAGGCGGTGCGCGATGCGAAGGGCAAGGTCGAGGACGAGAAGGCGTTCCGCGCCGCGCTGATGAAGGCGCCCGAGCGCGCGAAGACGCCGCGCGGCAAGTGGAAGGAAGCGCCGAACGGCACGCCGATCCAGGACTATTACGTGCGCGCGCTCACCAAGGACAAGGACGGCCGCATCGTGAACCGCAAGATCGCCACCATCCTGCAGAACCACGGCGACTTCTGGGCCAAAGACTGCCCGATGAAGTAGATGTCGGAAGACCAGGAAAATGGTGACAGTCACCATTTTCCTGATGTCTTACGCGCATGAATTGAAAATGGTGACTGTCACCATTTTCCCGCAATGCCTCTTAGCCTCGTCCTCGAGCAGACGCTGAACGGCCTGCAGTTCGGGCTGATGCTGTTCCTTCTCGCCGCCGGCCTGACGCTGGTGTTCGGCATCATGGACATGATCAACCTCGCGCACGGCTCGCTCTACATGATCGGCGCGTACCTGATGGCGAGCCTGGTGCAGGCGACCGGCTCCTTCTGGATGGCGCTGCCGCTCGCGCTCGCGGCCACGGCACTGATAGGCGCCGTGCTTGAAGTCACTCTGTTGAGAAGGCTGTATGAGCGCGACCACCTCGCGCAGGTGCTCGGCACCTTCGCCATCATCCTCATCGCGAACGAGGCGGTGCGCCTGGTGTGGGGCTCGCAGCCTCTCATGCTGAATGCGCCCGCGGCGCTCGCCGGCCCTGTGATCCTGCCCGGCGGCCTGCCGTACGCGTCCTACCGCCTGGCGATCATCGCCATCGGCGCCTTGGTGGCGTTGTTCCTCTTTCTTCTCATCACCAAGACGCGGCTGGGGATGCTGGTGCGCGCCGGCGCCTCGAACCGCGAGATGGCCACCGCGATGGGCGTCGACATCCGGCGCCTGTTCACCGGCGTCTTTGCGCTCGGCGCCGCGCTTTGCGCGCTGGCCGGCGCGATGCTCGGCCCGATCCTCGCCGTGCAGGTCGGCATGGGCGAGAACATCCTGATCCTCGCCTTCGTGGTGATCGTGATCGGCGGCATCGGCTCGATTCGCGGCGCGCTCGTCGGCTCGCTCCTCGTCGGGCTGGTCGACACCATGGGCCGCGCGCTCGTCCCGATCGTCTTCGCGCAGGTCTTCCCGCCGCAGGTGGCCTCGAACCTCGGCCCTTCGCTCAGCTCGATCCTGATCTACGTCCTGATGGCCGGCGTGCTCGTCTTCCGACCGCAGGGCCTCTTCCCTGCCCGCGGGTGAAGAAGAATCTGGCCCTGCTTGTGCTCGCCGCGGCCTTCCCGCTCGCCCTGTCCGCGCTGGGGCAGGATTTCTACATCGGCTTCGCGGCGCGCGTGCTGATCTATGCGATCGCGGCGGCGAGCCTCAACCTCGTGCTCGGCTTCGGCGGCATGGTGAGCTTCGGCCACGCCGCCTTCTTCGGCGCCGGCGCCTACATCGTCGGCATCCTCGCCGCGGAAGGCGTGACGAGCGCCTGGATCGCCTGGCCGGCCGCGGTGGCGACGGCCGCGCTCGCCGCGCTCGTGATCGGCGCGCTCTCGCTGCGCACGCGCGGCGTCTACTTCATCATGATCACGCTCGCCTTCGCGCAGATGATCTATTACGTGTTCGTCTCGCTGAAGTCCTACGGCGGCGACGACGGCCTCAACCTGGCCGGGCGCTCGACGCTCGGCTTCGGGCTCGACCTCGCCGGCGATCTCACCTGGTACTACGTGGTGCTCGCGCTCCTCGCGCTGACGCTTTACTTCCTGCATCGCCTGCTCGGCTCGCGCTTCGGCCGGGTGATCGTGGCGATCCGCGAGAACGAGACGCGCGCCACCGCCATCGGCTACCCCGTGTACGCGTACAAGCTGGTCTGCTTCGTCATCTCGGGTGCCATCGCCGGGCTGGCCGGCGCGCTGCTCGCGAACCAGGGCAACTACGTCAGCCCGAGCATGCTGCACTGGATCACTTCGGGCACGCTGATGATCATGGTCATCGTCGGCGGCGTGGGCCGCTTCTGGGGTGGCCCGCTCGGCGCGCTGCTGCTGCTCGCGCTGGAGGAAGCGCTCTCCGGCAGCGGCATCCTCGGCGACTACGCGCTGCATTACCAGCTCGTCGTCGGGCTGGTCCTGCTCGCGATCGTGCTCTTCGCGCCGCAGGGCCTCGCGGGCCTCGCCTTCGGCAAACGCCATGCTTGAGCTCGACGGCGTGTGCAAGCGCTTCGGCGGCCTCGTCGCCACGGACGAGGTCACGCTGACCGTGGCGCGCGGCGAGGTGCACGCACTCATCGGCCCGAACGGCGCCGGCAAGACCACGCTCATCGCGCAGATCTCGGGCATGCTGCCGACCGATGCCGGGCGCATCGTGTTCAACGGCGCGGACGTGACGCGGCTCGCCACCCACGCGCGGGTCGCCGCCGGGCTCGCGCGCAGCTACCAGATCACGAGCATCTTCCGGCGCTTCAGCGTGCTCGACAATCTTGCGCTCGCCGTGCAGGCGCGCAGCGGCTCGAGCTTCTCTTTCTGGCGGCCGGTCGCCGCCGAGAGCGCGCTCTTCGACGAGGCGCGTGCCCTCGCGAACGAAATCGACCTGGGACCGCGGGTCGATTCGCTGGCGGCAAACCTGTCTCACGGCGAGCAGCGCGCCCTGGAGGTCGGCCTCGCCCTCGCCACGCGGCCGCAGCTCGTGCTGCTCGACGAGCCGATGGCGGGCATGGGGCCGCAGGAGTCGGCGCGCATGATCGAGCTCGTGCAGCGCATCCGGACGCGCGTCACGGTGCTTCTCGTCGAGCACGACATGGACGCGGTGTTCCGGCTCGCCGACCGCATCTCGGTGCTGGTGAACGGCCGTCTGATGGCGACGGGGGCGCCGCAGGCGATCCGCGCCGATCCCGCGGTGCGCCGGGCCTACCTCGGAGAAGAGCTTGCTTCTGCAGGTTGAAAAGCTCGAGACCGCCTACGGCGCGAGCCAGGTGCTCTTCGGCCTGGACTTCCACATCGACAGCGGCGAGGTGGTCACGCTGCTGGGCCGCAATGGCATGGGCAAGACGACCACCGTGCGCTCGATCATGGGCCTGACGCCGGCGCTGCGGGGCACGATCCGCTTTCGCGACCTGTCGATCGAGCGCGAGGCGCCCGATCGCATTGCGCGCCTGGGGATCGCGCTCGTGCCCGAGGGCCGGCAGATCTTTCCCAACCTGTCCGTGCGCGAGAACCTGGTCGCCTTCGCCGGCAACCGCGCCGGCCGCGCCGATCCCTGGACGCCCGAGCGGGTGTTCGAGCTCTTTCCGCGCTTGCAGGAAAGGCAGCAGAACATGGGCAACCAGCTCTCCGGCGGCGAGCAGCAGATGCTCGCCATCGGGCGCGCGCTGGTCACCAATCCCCATCTCCTGATCCTGGACGAAGCCACCGAGGGCCTGGCGCCGCTCGTGCGCGAGGAAATCTGGAAGTGCCTGGAGCGCCTGCGCGCGGGCGGGCAGACCATCCTCGTCATCGACAAGTACCTCGAGCGCCTGGTGCGGGTGGCGGACCGCCACACGATCATCGAGCGCGGCCGCGTCGCCTGGCAGGGCAGCTCGGCCGAGCTCGACGCCGACCGCGGCCTGTGGCATCGCTATCTAGGCGTGTGATGCGGGGCGCCTGATGCTGGAGAACTGGCTCCGCATCGCCGGCGAGCAGCTCATCATCGGCTACTTCCTGGTCACCGGCATCTCGAACCTCACCAAGGCGCGCATCGCCGATCACATCGAGCGCATGGCCGGTTTCGGCGTGCCCTTTCCCCGCGCCACGTTCTGGCTCGGCATCGGGCTGCAGTTCGGAAGTTGCGCGCTAGTGGTGTTCGACTGGCATGGGCGGCTCGGCGCGCTCGGCTTGATCGTGTTCACCATCGCGGCGACCGGCATCTTCCACCGCTTCTGGCTGAAGAGCGACCCGCACCAGCGCAACCTGTCGCGCATCAACCTGCTCAGCAACATCGCCGTGCTGGGCGGGCTGCTTCTCCTGCTCGTACACCTGCACTGACGCGGGCACGCGCCGTAGCAGCCAGCAAAGCCCGGTGATGCGGCCGCCCTGGCGGCCCATCTTCCGCACGACCACTTCGACCTGGATGACTTCCGAGCCTCTGTGGATGCTCGCTCTGCAACCATCGCGGACCAGCCTGTCGCCGGGGAGCGACAGAATGCGCGCGTGGAGCGGCTTGCGCCGAAGCTCGGAAGCCGGCACGCCGAAGAGCTGGGC
>DATDCR010000226.1:0-4365 GCA_036524215.1 Burkholderiales bacterium | reverse complement strand
CGGTTCCACCGCGCTCTCCTCCGGATTCATTCCCGCCGCGGGCACGCGCTACCAGCGCGCCGCCGCAATCGCCGACTCGCCCGAAAGCTTCATCGCCGACGTGCAGCGCAAGAACCACGGCGAGGCGGACCCGCGCATCGTCGAAGCCGTCTGCCGCGCCGTCGGGCCGGCGCTCGAATGGCTCGACGACCGGCATGGCCTGCGCTTCGATGTCCTCAAAGGCTTTCTCTATCCGGGCCACAGCGCGCTGCGCATGCACGCGCTGCCGGAGAAAACCGGCGCTGCGCTGATGGCCGCGCTGCTTGCCGCCTGCGGCGAGGTCGACATCCTCACCTCGGCGCATGTCACGCAGGTGGAAGACGGCGGACGGCGGGTGCGCTTCGAGCGGCCGGATCACAGCGTGGAGGAAGTCGAATGCGACGCGCTGGTGCTTGCCTGCTCCGGCTTCGGCGGCAACAAGGAGATGGTGGCGCGCTACCTGCCGGAGATCTCCTCCGCGCTCTTCTTCGGCCACGTGGGCAACCAGGGCGATGCCGTGAAATGGGGCACCGGGCTCGGCGGCTCGGTGAAGGACATGAGCGCCTACCAGGGCCACGGCTCCGTCGCCACGCCACACGGCATCCTGATCACCTGGGCGCTGATGATGGAAGGCGGCATCCAGGTCAACAACCGCGGCGAGCGTTTCTCGAACGAGAACCTCGGCTACTCCGAGCAATGCCTGCCGGTGATCGAGCAGCCCGACGGCATCGCCTGGTGCATCTACGACCAGCGGCTGCACGAGCTGGGCATGACGTTCCCCGATTATCGCGAGGCGCACGCCGCTGGCGCCATCCGGCACGCGCCCGATCTGCCGCACTTGAAGCGCACGCTCGCCGAGGTCGAGAAATATGCTGAAGGAAAAGCGAAGGACCCCTTCGGCCGGGAGTTCACCGGCAAGCCGAAACTGCAGCCGCCCTACTACGCCGTAAAGGTGACCGGCGCGCTGTTCCACACGCAGGGCGGGCTCGTCATCGACGAGAACGCGCGCGTGCTGCCGCTTCGCCATGTTTTCGCCGGCGGCGGCGCGGCCTGCGGGGTTTCCGGCGCGCACGTGTGGGGCTATCTTTCCGGCAACGGCCTCCTCAGCGCGGTGGCGCTCGGCAGCATCGCGGGCGCGCAGGCGGCCAAGCTGACGCTCTCCCCGTCGAACCTCTAGGTCGCTCCCTCCACCACGATCATGTGGAAATCCGCCGCGCCGAGGCGATGCTTGCGCGCTTCCTGGTACTCCGGCGAGTTGTAGAACTTCTTCGCCGCCTCGACATCCGCGAACTCGGTCACCACGATGCGCTCGTACGGAATGTTGCCCTCGAGCGTGTGCTTCCTGCCGCCGCGCACGAGGAACCGGCTGTTGTATTTGACGTTCGCCGGGCCCGCCCGCTTCGCATACTCCTGATATTTTTCGGCGTTCGTGACATTGACCATGGCGATGATATAAGCGGGCATCGAAGTTCCTTTCACGGTTAAGGGGAAAGCATGGATCTGGGCTTGAAGGGTAAATCAGTTCTCATCACCGGCGGCTCGAAAGGCATCGGCCTCGCGTGCGCGAAGGCCTTCGCCGCCGAGGGCGCCCGGCTGCATCTGGCGGCGCGCGACCGGGCCCGCCTGGAGCAGGCGGCAAAGACCATCGGCGGACAGGTCGAGACCCATTCTGTCGATCTGCGCGACCCGGCGGCGCTGCGCAAGCTGGCGAGCGAATGCGCCGACGTCGACGTGCTGGTCAACAACGCCGGCGACATCCCGGGCGGCAGCATCGAGACGATGGACGAGGCGAAGTGGCGGCACGCCTGGGAGCTGAAGGTGTTTGGCTTCATCAACCTGACGCGCGAGATCTATCCGCGCATGAAGGCGCGAAAGAACGGCGTCATCGTCAACGTGATCGGCATGGCGGCCGAGCAGCCGACCTTCGAGTACGTCTGCGGCGCCGCGGCGAATGCGGGGCTCGCCAACTTCACGCGCGCGATGGGCAAAGGCTCGCGCGAGCACGGCGTGCGCGTCGTCGCCGTGCACCCGCCCGCGACGCGGACCGATCGCATCATTACCCTGATGAAGACGCAGGCGAAGATCAAGCTCGGCGACGAGAACCGCTACGAGGAGCTGATGGGCAACGTCATGGAGCCCGAGCAGGTCGGCGATATGGTGTGCTTCCTCGCCTCGGCGCGCGCCAGCCAGCTCTCCGGCGTGGTGTACAACCTCGGCGGGTGAGGCAGCCGTGAGCGCGAGCCTGATGATGGACACGCCGCTCACGTTGAC
Organism: Burkholderiales bacterium; assembly: GCA_036524215.1. Classification (GTDB taxonomy): domain Bacteria; phylum Pseudomonadota; class Gammaproteobacteria; order Burkholderiales; family SG8-39; genus SCGC-AG-212-J23. The sequence goes on along the minus strand of DATDCR010000226.1, from coordinate 2,076 downwards.
GGCGATCCTGCGCCATGCGGTGAGCTGGCATGCGTCCGCCGAGATCGTCTCGCGCCTCGCCGACGGCTCGCTGCATCGCTATCGCTACGCGGATTTCGGCCGCCGGACGGCGCAGCTCGCCAACGCGCTCGCGGCGCAGGGCGTCGCGCGCGGACAGCGCGTCGCCACCCTCGCGATGAACAGCTACCGGCACCTGGAGATCTACTACGCCGCGGCCTGCATCGGCGGCGTGTGCCACACCGTCAATCCACGGCTCTTCCCCGAGCAGATCGCCTACATCCTGAACGACGCCGAGGACACGCACCTCTTCTACGACCCCGCGTTCGAGAAGCTGGTCGAGGCGCTGCGGCCGAGGCTCAAGTCCGTAAAGCACTACATCCCGCTTGCCGAGCCGTATGAGCAGCTCATCCGCGGAAAGGACGAGCGATGCGACTGGCCCGAGCTCGATGAAAGAGATCCGTGCTCGCTCTGCTACACGTCGGGCACGACCGGCAATCCGAAGGGCGTGCTCTACAACCACCGCGCGCTCGTGCTGCACGCGATGGCGGTGAGCGGCGGTGAATGGCTCGCGCTGCGTGCCCGCGATGCGGTGCTTCCCGTCGTGCCGATGTTCCATGCCAATGCCTGGGTGATTCCCTATGCGGCGCCGATGAACGGCGCGAAGCTCGTCTTCCCGGGGTTCGGCCTCGACGGCAAGAGCCTCTACGAGCTGATGCAGGCGGAAGGCGTGACGCTGATTGCCGGCGTGCCGACCGTGTGGCTGGATCTGCTGCGGCACATGAAGGAGAACGGCCTGCGGCTCGATACCGTCGAGCGCCTGATGGTGGGCGGATCGGCGGCGCCGCTCGCGATGATCGAGACCTTCGAGCGCGATTACGGCATCCGCGTCATGCATGGCTGGGGGATGACGGAGCTCTCCCCGGTCGGCACGCTCGGTGCCCTGAAGCGCGGCATGGCGAGCCTTCCTGCCGGCGAGCGCTACAGGATCCAGGCGATGCATGGCCGGCCGCTCTTCGGCGTCGACATGCGGATCGTCGACGCGTCGGGAAAGATATTGCCGCACGACGGCAAGGCCTCGGGCAGCCTGCAGGTGCGCGGCCCCTGGGTGGCCGGCGCGTACTACAAGGGCGCGGGCGCGGAGTGCTTCACCGACGACGGCTGGTTCATCACCGGCGACGTGGCGTCGATCGACGCGGAAGGCTTCCTGCGGCTCACCGACCGCGCGAAGGACGTGATCAAGTCGGGCGGCGAATGGATCAGCTCGATCGAGCTCGAGAACATCGCCATGGGCCATCCAGACGTGCTGGAAGCCGCGTGCATCGCCGTGCCGCACTCCAGATGGGGCGAGCGGCCGCTGGTGGCCGTGGTGCCGCGCCCGGGCAGGAACCTGGACACGAAATCGGTCCTTGCGCTCTATGAAGGCCGCGTGGCGAAGTGGTGGATCCCGGACGAAGTGGCGGTCGTCGACGAGCTGCCGCACACCGCGACCGGAAAGCTATCGAAGCTGCAGCTCCGCGAGCGCTTTCGCGGCCATCGGCTGCCGACCGATCAATAAATGGTGACTGTCACCATTTAGAGCGGCTTATTGATCAGGCGGGCGAGCTCGCCGACGATGCCGCGGCGGAAGGTGAGCACGCAGAGGACGAAGATCGCGCCCTGCACCACCGTCACCCAGGCGCCGAGCTGCGCGAGGTAGTTCTCCATCGAGACGACGATCAGCGCGCCGACCACCGGGCCGAACACCGTGCCGAGGCCGCCGAGCAGCGTCATCAGCACCACTTCGCCCGACATCGACCAATGCACGTCGGTGAGCGAGGCGAGCTGGAAGACGATCGCCTTGGTCGCCCCGGCCAACCCGGCGAGCGTGCCGGAAAGGATGTAGGCGAGCAGCTTGTAGCGCGCGGTGTCGTAGCCGAGCGAGGTGGCGCGCGCCTCGTTCTCGCGGATCGCCTGCAGCACCTGGCCGAAAGGCGAGTGGATGACGCGATAGATGAGGAGGAACCCGCCGAGGAAGACCACGTACACGGTGCCGTACATCGCCCAGATGTTGTTCAGGTCGATGAAGCCGAACAGCCG
>DATDCR010000225.1:0-5248 GCA_036524215.1 Burkholderiales bacterium | reverse complement strand
GGTCGATGCCGGCCGCGACGCTGACAAGGACGAGAATCGATGCGCCTACGAGCAGCAGCTGCATCGTCGGTGCCTGGTCTTTCGCCACCAGCGCGAGCGACGCGCAGCCCAGCATGAGCGCGTAGGCGATCAATGCAGTGCCCCGATGACCGACGCCCATGCGCACCAGGCGCTGGTAATAGTGCTCCCGATGCGCTTGCCAGACTTTCTCGCCGCGTAGCGCGCGTCGCAGTAGCGTGACCGTCGCGTCACCGATGAAGGGCGCGAACACCAGCAGGGGAAACCACAGCGGCCACAAATCGGCCCTCAAGCCGACCAGGCCGAGCGCAGCGGCCAGGTAACCGAGCGGAATCGAGCCCACGTCGCCGAGGAAGACGCGCGCCGGATGAAAGTTGAAGGCGAGAAAGCCCAGAGCGCCGCCCGCCAGCGACGCGCAAGCGCTCGCCAGCGCCGCATCGCCCGAGAACCAGGCGGCCGCCGCATAAGCGCCGAAGCCGATGATCGTCATGCCGGCGGCAAGGCCGTCCGATCCATCCATGAAGTTATACAGGTTGGTGATCCATGCGATGGCGATCGCAATCAGCGCGAGAGCGATTAGGTTCATCGGGCTAAGGAGGTACCACGCCGTGAGCGACGCGGCAGCCAGGTGGACGACAAGCCGCAGCGCGACGGGCAGCTGATAGAAGTCGTCGGCGAGGGAAACCGCGGCAAGCACCAGCGCGACCACCAAGGGCGTTGGCCACGCGGCCGGATCAGCCGCGGCGGAAAGCGCCACGCCGGCGAGGACCGCTATGCCGCCAACACGGGGAATCGGCCGGTCGTGGAGCGAGCGCGCATTGGGTCGATCGAGCGGCAGGCGGGAAGACGAGAAGCGCAGCATCATTGCCAGCACCCCGGCGCACGCCAACGCAGCGACGAGCGCCGCCATGATCGCGATCAAGTTGCTCGCCTCGTCCGATACCAGGCGATCGTCTGCGCTAGCGCTTGCGTGACGTCGCAGCGGGGCTGCCAGTCAAGCAGGTCGCGGGTCTCGGTCGCGTCGACGACCAGCGATTCGACCAGCCGCTCGACTTTATCGGCCTGGCCGCAAGCGGCCGCCACGGCGCGCAGCAGCGCCGGCGGAAACGGCAGCAGCCGCGGGCGCCGGCCGAGCGCCGTTGCGATCATCGCCACCAGCTGCGGCGTACTGAGGTCCCGAGCGTCCGCCGCAAGAAGCGTTCTGCCGGCCGCCTGCGGCGCGGATGCGCACGCGAGGAGCAGGTCGGAGAGATTGCCGACGTAGACCAGGCTGCGGCGGTTATGGATCGAAGCGAAGGGCAGCGGCAATCCACTGTCGACCAGGCGGATCAGGCGCAGGAAGTTGGCCCGCACGCCAGGGCCATAGACCAGCGGTGGTCGCACTACGGTGACTTCGATGCCCGTCTCGGCGGCCACACGCGCCAGCGCGCGCTCGGCGTGCCACTTGGATTCGCCATAACGATCACGAGGAGCGGGCACATCGCTCGAGCGGAACGCCTGTCCGGGCGCCGTGCGCTCGCCGTTCACCTTGATCGAGCTCACGAAAACGAATCTGCGCACCCCGTGCCGCGCCGCCTCCCGCGCCAGCCGCTCGCTCGCAGCACTGTTCACCCTGTGATAGACCGCTTCCGCCTGCTGCCCCTTGATCTCGTGCGCTATGCCGGCAAGATGGATCACGGCCTGCGTGTCCTCAAGGCAAGATGCCCAGTTGGCATCGCTTATGTCGCCGATCTGGCGCTGTTCCACCGGCGAAGCGAGGCGTACGTCACGGCTGCGCAGCGCGGCGCGCACCCGCCATCCGCGCGCCATGGCGTCGTCGCAGACGGCCCTGCCGATGAAGCCGGTCGCGCCCGTGACAAGGACGCGCTTCACGGCATGAGATTGTGCCGGCGCAAGAGCTCGACGGTGTCATGCAGGTCGAGCAGGCTGTTGGCAGAGCTGAATTCGCCGGAAAGCGCAGCGGGCTCGGCTTTGGCGTTGCGCCGCAGCTCGGGAAGCATGGGCAGGATGGCGAAGTAATCGCCCCGGCGCACGCAGTGGTGCGCCTCCTCCTCCGAGACCATGATCTCGTGCATCTTCTCGCCCGGCCGGATGCCGATCACCTTGGTCTGGATCGGGCGCTTGCCGATCAGCGCTTGCGCGATGTTCGCCACGGTCGCCGAGGGCGCGCGCGGCACGTAGGTCTCGCCGGGTTGGGCCCCGGCCAAGGCGGCGAACACGGTATCGGCGGCCTGGTCGAGCGAGAGCAGGAACCGCGTCATCTCCGGCACGGTGAGCGTCACCGGGCCGCCATTGCTGATCTGGTCGAGAAACAGCGGGATCACGGAACCGCGCGAGGCGAGCACGTTGCCGTAGCGCACGCAGATGAAGCGCGTCGCGGGGTTCAGGACGTTCGCCGCGATGAAGATGCGCTCCTGCAGGGACTTCGACATGCCCATCACGTTGACCGGCTTGCACGCCTTGTCGGTCGAAATGCCGATCACCGTCCCGACCGGGTAGCGGTTCTCGTGGATGGCGCGCACGATGTTGGCGGCGCCGATGCAGTTGGTGAGGATCGCCTGCTCCGGGAAATATTCGCACGTGGGCACCTGCTTCAGCGCCGCGGCGTTCACGACGATGTCGGCATCGCGCACGGCGGCGCAGATTTCGGGGTAGCTGCGCACATCGCCGATCCGGAACTCGAGCACGTTCATGAAGTTGCGGAAGATCACTTCATCGGTGGCCTCGCGCCGGTGCAGGTAGCTCATGCGCAGGTCGTGCTGCTTCGCCTCGTCGCGCGAGAAGACGATGACTTTCTTCGGCGTGCCGAGCTCGTTGGAGAGCAGGCGCCGCACCAGGGTGCTGCCCATGGATCCCGTACCGCCGGTCACTAGGATGGTCTTGTCCTGGAAAATCATGCTGCCTTCCTCTCGATGTCCGTCGCGAGCTCATCGAGCATCGCATCCCACGACGGTGGCTGGTAGTCGAACACGCGGCGAAAACGCGTCGAATTGAGGCTGCGATCGATGCGCGGCTCGTCGACCGGCACGATGTCGAGCGGTTTGCCGAGCCGATCGCGCAATTGCACCAGGAGATCGTACTTGCTGATCGGCGTCGCCGAGGCGTGGTACAGGCCCGAGGCCTGCGGATGGCGCTCGACCACCCGGGCGATGATGCGCGCAAGCTCGCGTGTGGTGAAGCCGGAAAAGATCGCGCCGCGATACCCGCTGATGCGGCCGTGCTGAGTCAGGAACCAGTCAATCAGGCTGGTCTTTCGATTGAGGCCGAGGCCGATCATGGAGGTTCGTAGCGTCACGGCGCCTTCGGCGCTCACTTCCCCGGCAAGCTTGGACAGGCCGTAAAGATCGGGCGGATCGGGCCGATCTTCCTCCCGATAGCCGCCGCGCTCTCCCGAGAACACGCAATCGGTCGATACCTGTACGAGCTGCGCGCCGAGCGCGCGGCACGCGATCGCCAAGCGGTGCGGCAGGAGCGAATTCACTTCCAGGCTGACGATGGCGTCGTCGCTCTCCTTGCGCTGCTTGACGATGCCGACGGCATTGACGACCGCCTGGGGCTGGTACTCGGAGAGCACCGCCGCCAGTCTTTCGGGCGCGCGAACGTCGATGCCGCCGAAGGCATTGCCGGCGTCGAACAATCCGCCGGCGTACGCCTCGAGCGGCTGGCGCAGCGTGACGCGCACGGCCTGGCGCTGGCGCAGCTCGAGGAATACCTGATGGCCGAGCATGCCGTCGCCGCCGAGCACCAGGATCCTCATCGGCCGGCCGCTTCCCGCATCAGTTCTTCCAGTCGCGTCAGCAGCTTCTCGCGCTCGAAATGCTGGCGGAAATAATCCTCACCGCGCTTTCCCATCGCTTGGAGGTCCGGTTGTGAGCTGCGGCAGGCGGCGAGCACGGCATCGGCGAGCGCCTGAGGATTTTCGGGTGCTACGGCCCAGCCTGCGCCCGCGTCGCGGATGATGCGTCCTCCCTCGCCTTCGAGGGCGGCGATCACCGGCTTGCCGCAAGCGAGATACGATTGAATCTTCGACGGAATTGTATACGCAAAGATCGGCTCCCGACGCAGCGTGGCGAGGAGCACGTCGGCATGCGCGAAGTAGCGCGCCATGCGCTCTGGCTGTCGCTGGCCGAGAAGATGGACGCGGCCGACGAGACCGCGCTTCGCGAGCTCGCCTTCCACCCAGGGCCGCATACGCCCGTCGCCGATCGCGATCCAATGGATGTGGGTTTCATGCTTCAGCAGCTCGGCGGCGCTCAAGATGGTGCCGAAATCCTGCGCCGCACCGATGTTGCCGGCATACATCACGCGGAAGCCGCGCGGCAGCTCGCTCGCCTCGGCATCGTCCGCGCGCGGTTCGAACCGGCGATAGTAGTCCTCTGCGCTGTTCGGCAAGTAGCGAACGCGATCGCGCGGCACGCCGTGGTTGACGACGGAATCGATGAACGCTGCGGATTGCACGAGAACCAGGTCGCAGCCGCGGTAAATCCAGCGCACCAGCCGATCGACGCCGCCGAGCAAGGCTGCGTTCTTCACCGCGCCGGTCGCGGAAAGGCTTTCCGGCCACAAGTCCTGCACCCATAGGAGAACCGGCGCGCGCTTCAACGCGCGAAGGGCGCGCGCCGGGATCCCGATGGTCATGGGCGAAGGCTCGAAGACGAGAATAGCGTCGAAGTCGCCGCGCGCGAGCCAAGGCGAGAGAAGCGTCGCGCATATGGCGTGTGAGAAGTAGTTCACGGCAAGGCGCAGGGCGCCGCCGGCGCCGCGCGGCACGAGGAGCGAGCGTCGCACGGAAGCGCCGCGATAGGTTTCGCGGAATGGACCGAGCAAGCCGTAGCCCTCGATGAAGCTTCCACCCGGATAGTTCGGCATTCCGGTATAGACCGTGACCTCGTGGCCGCGATCGACGAGCCCGGCAACGACGTCGTTGATCCTGAAATTCTCCGGCCAGAAGTATTGGCTCAAGACGAGGATTCTCATTGCCGGGGCAGCATGCTACACGGTGCTACGATAGCCGCCCGACATGCATATCCTGATCACCGGCGCAGCCGGTTTCATCGGCTCTGCTCTGGCGTGGCGACTGCTTGAGCGCGGCGATCGCGTCACCGGCCTCGACAACCTGAACGACTACTACGACGTGGCGCTCAAGCAGGCGCGGCTCTCGCGCGCTAGCGCGCGGCGCGGCTTCGAATTCGTCAAGGCGGACATCGTCGATGCCGGGGCCGTGCGCGAC
>DATDCR010000224.1:0-2988 GCA_036524215.1 Burkholderiales bacterium | reverse complement strand
GAGTGAGTCTTCCGCTGGAAGGTCGCGTCGTCGTCGAGCTCGGCCATAGCGTGGCGGCGCCTGCCGCGGGCCAGATCCTCGCCGACCTCGGCGGCGACGTCGTGAAGATCGAGAAGGCCGAAGGCGACGATGCGCGCAAATGGGGGCCGCCCTTCGTGGACGGCGCATCCGCGACCTTCCAGGCGCTGAACCGCCACAAGCGCTCGGTCGTCTGCGACCTGCGCGACGAGAGGCAGCGTGAGGCCCTGATCCATTTCATTGTCGACAAGGCCGACGTGGTGCTGCAGAACCTGCGGCCCGGCCAGCTCGAGAAGCTGGGCTTGAGCGGCGCGGCGCTCATCCAGAGGAAGCCCGGCCTCATCTACTGCAACATCGGCGCGTTCGGCGCGCGCGGCCCGCTCGCCGAACGGCCGGGCTACGACCCGCTGATGCAAGCCTTCGGCGGCATCATGAGCATCACCGGCGAGCAAGGCCGGCCGCCGGTGCGGGTCGGTCCTTCGATCATCGACGCGGGCACGGCGATGTGGGCGGTGATCGGGATTCTCTCGAAGCTCTACGAAGGCAAGGGCGGTCTCGTCGACGTGTCGCTCTTCGAGACGGCGACCGCCTGGATGAACATGCATGCCGCGATGTACTGCGCGTCGGGCGAGGTGCCGAAGAAGCACGGCTCGGGACAGACCGGCATCGTGCCCTACCGCGCCTACCGCACCCGCGACGGCGACATCGTCGTCCCCGCCGGGAACAACAATCTCTTCCGCCGCTTCGCCGGCGTGCTCGGTCATCCGGAATGGGCGGACGACGCGCGATTTCGCGACAACCCGGAGCGCGTGAAGAACCAGGGCGTCCTTTACGGCCTGATCGAGCCGGAGATGCTGAAGCGCACGAACGCCGAATGGACGGCGGCATTGGACGAGGCCGGCGTGCCGTGCGCGCCGGTGCAGGACGTGAAGCAGCTGCTCGAGACCGAGCAGCTCGCGGTTCTCGGGCTGGTGCGGCAGGCCGAGGGCTCGTCGATCCCGCTCATCGGGCTGCCGATCTCCTTCGACGGCCAGCGTCCGCCGCATGGCCGCGCCGCGCCGAAGCTCGGCGAGCATACGAAAGACCTCCTATGAACTACGAAACGCTGAAAGTCGAGTCACGCGACAAGCATGTGCTGCTCGTCACGCTCAATCGTCCCGAGGTCCTGAACGCGATCAATACCCAGATGGGCCGCGACCTCTACGCGCTGTGGAGCGCGCTCACGGCGGAGCCCGGCGACACGCGCTGCGTCGTGCTGACCGGTGCGGGCGAGCGCGCCTTCTGCGCCGGCGGCGACCTGAAGGAGCGCGACGGCATGACGCAGGCGCAGTGGCAGGCGCAGCACGAGCTCTTCGAGCGCGGCTTCGTCGCGCTGATGGAGATGCCGATTCCCGTGATCGCGGCCGTCAACGGCCACGCCTACGGCGGCGGCACCGAGACGGCGCTCGCCTGCGATTTCATCTACGCCTCGCGCGGCGCGCGCTTCGCGCTGTCGGAGGTTCGCCTGGGCATCATGCCGGGCGGCGGCGGCTGCCAGAACATGCCGCGCGCGGTCGGCGAACGGCGCGCAAAGGAGCTGATCCTCACGGCGAAGGCCTTCACCGCGGAAGAGGGCGCGTCGTGGGGGCTCGTCAACAAGGTCTGCGACAAGGTGCTCGACGAATCGCTCGCCACGGCCAAGGCGATCGCCGAGAACGCGCCGCTTTCGGTGCGCCAGGCGAAGAAATCGATCCACTACGGCATGCAGATGGATCTGCTGACCGGCTACCGCTTCGACATCGAGGCCTACAACCGGCTGGTCGACACCGAGGACCGGCTCGAAGGCGTGCGCGCCTTCAACGAGAAGCGCAAGCCGAACTTCAAGGGACGCTGAACATGATCGACGTCGAAGTTTGCGAAGTGGGATTGCGCGATGGACTCCAGCTGGTGTCCAGCTTCTTCCCCACAGCCGAAAAGCTGGCGTGGATCCGGGCGGAGGCCGACGCCGGCGTGCGGCAGATCGAGGTCACGTCGTTCGTGCCGCCGAAGGTGGTGCCGCAGTTCGTCGATGCCGAGGAGATCGTGCGCGAGTCGCTCAAGATTCCCGGCCTGCAGGTCCTGGCGCTGATTCCGAACCTGAAGGGCGCGGAGCGCGGCTTCGCCCTCGGCGTGCACAAGCTCGACTTCGTCATGTCGGTGAGCCGCACGCACAACCTCAAGAACGTGCGCCGCGAGCGCGAGGAATCGATCGCGGATCTCAAGCGCATCGTCGAGGCGAGGAACGCGCTGTCCAAAGAGCGCCGGCCCGCGATCGTCGGCGGCCTGTCGACCGCGCTCGGCTGCTCCTTTGAAGGCCGCATTCCGGTCGACGATGTTCGCAAGTACGCCGCGCAGATGGTCGAGTGCGGCGTCGACGAGATCCTGGTCGCCGATACGGTGGGCTACGCGGACCCGGCGCAGGTGCGAAAGGTCTTCAAGGCCGTGCTGGCCGAAGTCGGCAAGGTCCCGGTCGGCGCGCATTTCCATGACACGCGCGGCACCGGGCTCGCCAATGTCGGCGCCGCGCTCGATGTCGGCGTGCGCCGCTTCGATGCCTCGCTCGCCGGGCTGGGCGGCTGCCCGTTCGCGCCGGGCGCGAGCGGCAACATCGTGATGGACGATCTCGTCTTCATGCTCGACTCGATGGGCCTGCGCACGGGTATCGACCTCCAGAAGCTGCTCAAGGTGAGGGAAATCGTGAAGAACAACCTGCCGGACATCGAGCTCTTCGGCGCTGTGGCGCGCGCCGGCCTGCCCACCAAGTACGAGAGCGCCGATGCAAGAGCCCGTTAACGTTCCGCTCGGCGAAGACTGGCCCGAGATCCGCGAAAGCGTGCGGCGCATCTGCGCCGATTTCCCGGGCGCCTACTGGCGCGAGCTCGACCGCAAGGAGGGCTATCCGACCGAGTTCGTCAAGGCGCTGACCGGCGCCGGCTATCTCGCCGCGCTCAT
>DATDCR010000223.1:0-8129 GCA_036524215.1 Burkholderiales bacterium | reverse complement strand
TGACGCACCCTTTCTTGGAGCGAGGTGCGGACTGGTCATGTGCTATGCAAGCGCCGGTCCTCTGAGACAAAAAAGCCGCCCGGCGTGAACCGGACGGCTTTTGATTATTTGATTATTGGCTAAAACTTACTTCTTGGCCTTCTTGGCTTCGTCTTCCAGGGCGGCCTGCGCGGCGGCGAGGCGCGCGACGGGCACCCGGAACGGCGAGCAGGAGACGTAATCCAGCCCGACGCGGTGGCAGAAGTCGATGCTCGCCGGATCGCCGCCGTGCTCGCCGCAAATGCCGATCTCGAGGTCCTTGCGCCGCGCGCGCCCGAGCTTGACGCCCATCGCCATCAGCTGGCCGACGCCCTCCTGGTCCAGGGTTGCGAACGGGTTGTGCGCAAGAACGCCCTTCTGCAGGTACTCGCTCAGGAACCCGGTTTCGGCGTCGTCGCGCGAGATGCCGAAAGTGGTCTGCGTGAGATCGTTCGTGCCGAACGAGAAGAACTCGGCGAACTCGGCGATCTCGCCCGCGATGAGCGCGGCGCGCGGCACCTCGATCATGGTGCCGAACTCGTAGCGCACTTTCATCTTCTGCTCCTGCAGGACCTTCTGCGCCTCGTCCTCGAGCAGCTCGCGCTGCATCCGGAGCTCGGCGCTGGTCGAGGCGAGCGGGATCATGATCTTCGGCTTGAGCTTCACGCCCTCGCGCGCGCACTCGCACGCGGCCTCGAGGATGGCGCGCACCTGCATGCGCACCAGGTCCGGCATGTGGATGCCCAGACGCACGCCGCGCAGGCCGAGCATCGGGTTCTGCTCGTGCATCGCTTCGACGCTGTCGAGGAGCAGGCGCTTGGCACGCAGCTGCGGCCGCAGCTCGCCGATGTCGCCGTCGTTGAGACGGATGCGCGTTTCGAGCTCGGTCACCGATTTCTGCAGCTCGATGCGGCTCGGCAGGAACTCGTGCAGCGGCGGGTCGATGAGGCGGATGGTGAGCGGCAGCCCGTCCATGGCCTTGAACAGGCCGATGAAGTCGCCGCGCTGCATCGGCAGCAGCTTGGCGAGGTGCTCGGCGCGGCCCTCGGCGTCCGGGGCGAGGATCATGCCCTGCACGATCGGCACACGCTCGGCCTCGAAGAACATGTGCTCGGTGCGGCAAAGGCCGATGCCTTCCGCGCCGAACTTGCGCGCCCGCTCGGCGTCGCGCGCGTAATCCGCGTTCGCCCACACGCCGAGCTTGCGGAAGCCGTCGGCCCACGACAGGAGCTCGATGAAGTACGGGTTGGTCACGTCGGGCACCACCGTCTCGAGCTCCCCCACGAACACCTCGCCGGTGCCGCCGTCGATCGAGACCCAGTCGCCTTCCTTGAGCAGCCGGCCGCTTTCGCTGCGCAACTGCCGGCGCGCGACCGACACCTGCAGCGTGGCGGCGCCCACCACGGCCGGGATGCCGAACTGCCTCGCGACGAGCGCCGCGTGGCTGGTGCGTCCGCCGCGGCTCGTCAGGATGCCCTGCGCCGCGAGCATGCCGTGCACGTCCTCGGGCCGCGTCTCCTGGCGCACGAGGATCACCTTCTTCTTGAGCGTCTTCGCCCAGTGTTCGGCGGTGTCGGCATCGAACACGATCTGGCCGATCGCGGCGCCGGGCGACACGTCGAGCCCTTCGGCGATCATCAACCCCTCGCTCGTCGCCTTGGCGCGCGCCGCGGCGTCGAGCTGCGGATGCAGGAAGTAGTCGATGTGCTCCGCGGTCACGCGCTGCACGGCCTGCGCCTTGGTAATGAGCTTTTCCTTCGCCAGGTCTACGGCGATGCGGATCGCCGCCTGCGCGGTGCGCTTGGCGTCGCGCGTCTGCAGCATCCAGAGCTTGCCGTGCTCGATGGTGAACTCGATGTCCTGCACGTCGCGGTAATGGTTCTCCAGCGTGCGTGCGATGCGCCGCAGCTCCTTGTCCACCTTCGGCATCAGGCGCTCGAGCTCGCCGATGCGCAGCGTGATGCGCGATCCCGAGACCACGTCCTCGCCCTGCGCGTTCATGAGGAGATCGCCCTCGAGCTGGTTCTCGCCCGTGGTCACGTTGCGCGTGGCGGCGACTCCGGTGCCGGAATCTTCCCCCAGGTTGCCGAACACCATGGCAACGACCGTCACCGCGGTGCCGAGGTCGTGGGGGATGCCCGCGGCCTTGCGGTAGTCGAAGGCGCGCTTGCCGTTCCACGAGCGGAACACCGCCATCGTGGCGAGCTCGAGCTGCTCGACGGGATCGCTCGGGAACGGGCGCTTGGCGTGCTCCTGCACGATGGCCTTGAAAGCGGCGGTGACCTCCTTCAGGTCCTCAAGCTTGAGCTCGGCATCGTTCCATACGCCGCGACGCGAGCGCTGCGCGGCGAGCCGCTCCTCGAACGCCTTGCCGGGCACGCCCAGCACCACCGAGCCGTACATCTGCAAGAGGCGCCGGTAGGCATCGAACACGAAACGCTCATCGCCGCTAAGCCGAGCGAGGCCCTCTGCCACCTCGTCGTTCAGGCCGATGTTGAGCACCGTGTCCATCATGCCGGGCATCGAGAACCGCGCTCCGGAGCGGCAGGAGACAAGGAGCGGATTGCGCGGATCGCCGAATTTCTTGCCGGTCGCCTTCTCCAGGCCGCGCAGCGCCGCGAGCGCCTGGTCCCACATCCCCTTCGGAAAACGCTCCTTCGCGGCGAGGAACGCGTTGCACGCCTCGGTGGTGACGACGAAGCCCGGCGGCACCGGCATCTTGAGCTTGGCCATCTCGGCCAGGTTCGCGCCCTTGCCCCCCAGCAATGCGCGCACACCGCCGCGGGCTTTCGCCGCGCGCTCCGCGGCGCCGAGCTCGTCGAATCCGTAGACGTACTTCGCGGCGGTCTTCTTCTTCGAGGGTGCTTTGTTCATGGGAACCTTTTCGATCCTTGCCCAGGCGTGATTAGAAAATTGTACGATTGCGCGTTAATTGATCTGGGACAAGAAGCAGTTCGTCGCCCGCAGCTGCATTTCGCACCGTTCTACTGCAGTTCATCGCAAACGGCTCGTCCGGCGCAGGCCGCCTGCCTACAGTGCTCGTCACTGACACCGGAGACCACCATGAAACGAGCCCTCCTCATTCTCGCCCTGGCCGCTGGCGCCGTCACCGCCGTCTATGCGACGCAGCGTCCCGTGCCGGCCGAGCCGCTGCCGGCCGTCCAGGGCGAGGTGCCGCGCATCGTCATCGTCGCCAAGCGAGAGCATGTCGCTGACCGCGACCGGTAAGGAGATCGGCGCCGGCATCGCGTCGGTGTACCGGCGCTATGCGGCGTGGCTGGTCGGCATCAGCTGGAAGCGCTTTATCCTGCTTTCCATCCTGCTGATGATCGCGGCCGGCGTCCTTTCCGGCCTGCCGCCCTTCAGCTGGGACGTGGCAACGCGCACCGTCAAGAGCACGCGCCCGGTCCACGTGGTGCGCCCCGACGTGGACATCAAGATCGACAAGAACGGGGTCCGGATCCACCGCAAGGCGAATCCGGACACCGGCAAGCCGGCGCGCGACATCACCATCGACCAGCGCGGCGTGCAGATCGACGGCAAGGACCTCTCCGCCCCGCCGCCCCCGCCGGCCCCGGATAGCGGAGCCGCCGACGACATCAAGGCCGAGCTCGCTGGCCTGGGCGAGGAGATCCGCCAGGAAGTCGCCGAGGCGATGAGCGAGATCGGCTCGCAGGAGCGCGTGGTCCACGTGAGGCTCGGCAATTACCTGCCCGGCTTCGCCTTTCTCTTCATCATGCTCTCCGCCGTGATCAAGATCGCGTACACCGGCCGCGTGAAGGCCGAAGCGCGCGCCGCCGAGGCGCAGGGGCTCGCCGAGGAGGAGAGCCTCAAGCGCCAGGTCGCCGAGGCCAAGATGGCGGCCCTGCAGGCGCAGGTCGAGCCGCATTTCCTCTTCAACACGCTCGCCAGCATCGACCACCTGATCGAGGTCGACCCGCCGCGCGCGAGCAAGATGCAGAAGAACCTGATCGCCCTGCTGCGCGCCTCGATGCCGGCGATGCGCGAGAAGGCGGCCACGCTCGGCCGCGAGCTGGAAGTCGTGCGCCCGTACCTGGAGATCCTGAAGGTGCGCATGGAGCAGCGCCTGCGCGCCGAGATCAGCATCCCGGAAGGCCTCTACTCGGCCGACTTCCCGCCGATGATGCTGCAGTCGCTGGTGGAGAACGCGATCAAGCACGGCCTCGAGCCGAAAGCCGAAGGCGGCGCGCTCGAAGTGCGCGCCGAAGTCGTGCACGGCAAGCTCGAAGTCACGGTCAGCGATACCGGCGTCGGCTTCGGCCGCGCGGCCACCGCCGGCGACGGCACCGGGCTCGAGAACATCCGCGAGCGGCTGAAGCTTCTCTACGGCGGCGCGGCCGAGCTGCGCATCTCGGCAAATACCCCGAGTGGCACGCGGGCCAGCGTTGTCGTACCTTACAAGGCGACATGACGCGTGCGGTCATCGCCGACGACGAACCCCTGATGAGAGCGCAGCTCGCCGACCGGCTCGGCGAGCTGTGGCCCGAGCTCGAGATCGTCGGCCAGGCGAAAAACGGCGCCGAGGCGGTCGAGATGGTCGAGCGCGAGCGGCCGCAGGTCGTCTTCCTCGACATCCGCATGCCGGCCAAGACCGGCATCGAGGCGGCGCGGGACATCGCAAGGCTCGTTGCCGCGCGTGGCGAGCGCCCGCCCGAGATCGTCTTCGTCACCGCCTACGACCAGTACGCCATCGACGCCTTCGAGCAGGGCGTCATCGACTATGTGCTGAAGCCGGCGGAGCGCGAGCGGCTCGCCGTCACCGTCGAGCGCCTGCGCAAGCGCGTGGCCGCGCCTGCCGCGCCCTCCGGCGATCTCCAGGAGGCGCTGGCGCGGCTCGCCGCGCAGATTTCGCCGGCGCCGCGCCTGAAATGGATCCAGGCCTCGGTCGGCACGCAGATCCAGATGATCCCGGTCGAGGACGTGCTCTTCTTCGTCTCCGACGAGAAATACACGCGCGTGCAGACGGCGCAGCAGGAAGCGCTGATCCGCAAGCCGATCAAGGAGCTGATCGCCGAGCTCGATCCGGCGCAGTTCTGGCAGATCCACCGCTCTACCCTGATCAACACCCGCGCCATCGCCGGCGTCGTGCGCGACGAGCGCGGCCGGCAGCTCGTCACGATCAAAGGCCGGCCGGAAAAGCTCGAGGTGAGCCGCAGCTATGCCCACCTCTTCAAAGGGATGTGACCAGGGCCGCTGCGCTGTTCTTGATGGTCGCGGCGCCGGTGCTGTGGAGCACCGCGGGCGTCGTCACTCGCCACGTCGAAAGCGCCACCCCTTTCGAGATGGTGTTCTGGCGCAGCCTGTTTGCCTTCCTTACCGTGGCCGGCGTTTTCGTTGCCGTCCGGAGGAACCCCGCTCGTGGCGGCTGGCCGCTGGCGCTGTCGAGCGCGCTCTGGGCGGTGATGTTCACCGCCTTCATGATCGCGCTCACGCTGACCACCACGGCGAACACGCTGGTCGTCATGAGCGTCGCGCCGCTCATCACCACCGTGCTCGCGGCCGTGTTCCTGCGCGATCCGATCCCGTTGGGCACCTGGCTCGCGGCCGGCGCCGCGGCGATCGGCATCGCGTGGATGTTCGGCGCCGACCTGCATGCGCATACGGCGCGCGACCTGAGCGGCATGGCGATCGCGTTCATGGTGCCTTGCGCATCGGCGCTGAACATCGTCACCCTGCGCCGATCGGGGGCCGCGGTCGATCTGCGCCCGGCCGTGATGTTCGGCGGGCTGATCTCCTGCCTCGTCGCGCTGCCGCTCGCGCTTCCGCTTCAGGCGAGCCGCCAGGACGTCGCCCTGCTCGCCTTCCTCGGCATCTTTCAGCTCGGGCTTCCCTGCATGCTGATGGTGCTTGCCAGCCGCGTGCTGCTCGGGCCGGAGATCGCGCTGCTCGCCCTGCTGGAGGTCGTGCTCGGCCCGATCTGGGCCTGGCTCGGCGCGAACGAAATCCCGGCGCGCGCCACGCTCATCGGCGGGCTCGTCGTGCTCGCCGCGCTCGTCGCCAACGAGCTCGTTACGTCAGGATCGCCCCGACGCAAGCCATGAAGTGGTTGGGCGCGCGGCTTGCTCCATGTGGACCATGCAGCAAAAACTGGTCGCCACGCTAAACATGCTCGCTGCCGAAGGCATCGACGTGCGCATCGTGCCCGAGGACCCGAAGCGCATCCGCTTGTGCGTGCCCAGGGGCGACGGCGAGGTATCGCACAGCTTCACGCGCACGGACGACGCGATGCAGTGGCTGCAGGACCAGGTGCGGCTGCACTACTCGACGGCCGCCTACGTGCGAGTGAAGCGCTTCGTCTGCGCCCTAACGCTTGAGCAGTGAGCGCGCGGCGTTGGCGATCGTGACGTGCGCGTAGCCTTTGACGAGCCACGAGATCGAGAAGGCAACCAGCGCGATCGATTCCGGCACGAAGATCGGCTTGCCCTTGAATCCGGCCGCGCCGGCCCACAGGATGCAGCCGACGATCACGGTGCCGCAGGCGAGATAAACCATGTTGCGGCGCTGCTTGTCGGGGCTCATCGCCTCTTCCGGCGGCGTGATGCGAAAGAGCCAGAGGGCGAAGACGGCGAACATGCCGAAGAGCACGACCGCAAAAACATGGTGGACGATCCCCGTCATCGGCGACCACCACAATAGCGGCGGCACGCCCGTCGGCGCCGCGGTCGGAAAGAATGCCACTACGAGCGCGGCAATCGCCGCTGTATTCGCCGCCGCGCGATCGTACGAGTGGCGCTCGTTGGCGTAGCCGCGGTAGGTGAAGAGGAATAGCGCCAGCGCCACCAGCATGCCGACGAACGCCGCGACCGCGCCCGTGTAGTAGTAGGCGCTGATCGACTCCAGCGCCATCCATCGCTCCATGCCATCGCGGACGATGGCCAGAATGATGAGCACGACCGGCAACACAAGACCGATATAGCCGATCAGCTGCCGGTGCGCGTGGTCGGAAAGGTCGTCCGGGCGGTACGCGACCCGCGCGGTCGAGGTCATCGCTTGCTGGTGATCCGGTCTAACACTCGTCAATGTCACCATGGCTACCTCCGATACGAGGACCCTACGCCTCGAGATCAACGAGTGTTTAGCCAGCCGTCCTGTATGCAGCCGACCGGGCCATTTCGAGGCCCCAACATTAATAGCCGCGCTTAAGCGTTTGTCCGGTATAATCCTTTTCCAAGCTTTCTGTTACGCGTATTTCCGGTTAGCGTCTCAGTCGTTGTCAGTGGTCCACTCTGGACCCTCAATAACAAGCTAAAAACGCATCTGCCTGAACCGGTCGAAGGGTCCTCCTTTCCCAGGCCGAGTGCAGGAGAAGGTCATTACTACGTCGTTCGATTCACTCGGGCTCAAGCCCGAGCTGCTCCGCGCTGTCGCGGAACAGGGCTACACCACGCCCACCCCCATCCAGGCGCAAGCCATTCCCGTCGTTCTCGCCGGCAAAGACTTGCTCGGCGCGGCGCAGACGGGCACCGGCAAGACGGCAGGCTTCACGCTTCCGCTCCTACAAATATTGAGCACCAAGGCCAACGCCAGCCATTCGCCGGCGCGCCACCCGGTGCGGGCCCTCGTCATCACGCCGACGCGTGAGCTCGCCGCGCAGGTCGAGGAAAGCATCCGCACCTACGGCAAGTACATCAAGCTGAGCTCGATCACCGTCTACGGCGGCGTCGGCATCAATCCGCAGATCGATGCGCTGCGCCGCGGGGTCGACATCCTCGTCGCCACGCCTGGGCGCCTCCTCGACCACGTGCAGCAGAAGACGGTCGACCTGCGCCAGGTCGAGATCCTGGTGCTGGACGAGGCCGACCGCATGCTCGACATGGGCTTCATCCACGACATCCGCCGCATCCTCGCGCTGCTGCCGGCGAAGCGCCAGAACCTGATGTTCTCGGCAACGTTCTCCGAGGAGATACGCGCGCTCGCCGACGGGCTGCTCGACAATCCGGGCAGCGTCGAAGTCGCCCGCCGCAACGCCCCTTCCGAGCTCGTGCAGCAGACCGTGCACCTCGTTCCGCAGGAGCACAAGCGCGATGTGCTGAGCCACCTGATACGCCAGCACCGCTGGCAGCAGGTGCTCGTGTTCACGCGCACCAAGC